>CALUVO010000011.1 GCA_944324245.1 Candidatus Gastranaerophilales bacterium
AACAACTTAAATTGTTTATTTCTGATGATTTTGCGGCTACGTAGAATCGTCTTTTTGTATTTATAGACGTAAATTCAAAAGACGAAAGTAACCAAACAAAAATAGGTCGATAAACATAAAACATAAAAGGAGCAAATCATGGCAACAAAAGCCTTTAAAGAACAAAAAATTGCACATATCAAAGATTATGCGCAAAAGGCTAAAGTAGCAATTGTAACTAATTACAAAGGTTTGACCGTTGAAGAAATCACAAACTTGAGAAGAGCTCTTCAAAAAGAAGGTGCAGACTACACGGTTACAAAAAATACCTTAGCTAAAATAGCTATGAAAGGAACCGATTTTGAAGTTCTTTCCGATTCTATGAAAGAATCAACAGCTATTGCATTTGGTTTTGATGATGAAGTTTCTGCAGCAAAAGTGCTTGCTAAATTCATCAAAGAAAAGAAAAAAGCAGAAATTATCTGCGGCGCGTTAGACGGTCAATTACTCGATGCAAAACAGGTTGATGAATTGGCTAAAACACCTTCTAAAGAAGAACTTTACGCAAAAATGCTTGGCTGCGTAAATTCACCTGCAACAGGTATCGTAGGTTCTATCAACGCTGTAATGAGCAGTCTTGTAAGAGCTATCGACGCAGTAGCAAAACAAAAAAGCGCGTAGCCGGTATGAAGGTGTGACAGAAATCACACAGGTGACCGACACAACACCGTAACATTATATCAGCGGCGTTGTGAAGAGAACGAAGTTCTCGAAACGAACAAATTTATGAAAGAAATTTGACAGAGCCATAGGCTCTTAAAAATCTAAGTACAAAATACTCAACAATATAAAAAGGAGAAAATCATGAGTGTAGAATCTATTTTAGAATCAATTGAAAAATTAACTTTGTTAGAAGCAGCTGAATTAGTAAAAGCTATGGAAGAAAAATTCGGCGTTTCTGCTGCTGCTCCTGTAGCTGTAGCTGCTGCTCCGGCTGCTGCTGGTGCTGCTGAAGGCGGTGCTGAAGAAGCTTCTGAAGTAAATGTTGTACTTGCTTCTGCAGGTGCTAACAAAATCGCTGTATTGAAAGAAGTTAGAGCTATTACAGGTCTTGGTTTGAAAGAAGCTAAAGACTTAGTTGATGCAGCTCCTAAAGCTATCAAAGAAGGCGTTAAAAAAGAAGATGCTGAAGCTATCAAAAAACAACTCGAAGCTGCTGGTGCTACAGTTGAATTGAAATAGTTTTTGCAAATTTTAAGCAATAAAAATGCTCTTGGTATATCTGAGAGCATTTTTTATATAGTTTATTTATTTTGATATTTCATAAAATAAGGGTCTTTTACAGGGTTAAGCAAGCTTGAATAAAAGCGGCATTTGCTGTAATTAAAAACATTTATTTTTTCAAGATATTTTGATTTTACACCCATTGCACTCAGTCCGACAGGAGCCTGTGGTATACAAAAAAAGTCTTTAAGTTTAATGAATATTTTTTTAAAAAACAACACGATACACTCCACACATAATTTTTTAATGTATAATCTTATTAATGAAATTTATTACAAAGTCAAATTCTGGATTTAAGAAAGGATAAACACATTATGGCAGGTAAAGTTACAAAAGACATGGGTCTAATTGAGATAGTTCAAAATCACCCGGAAGCATTAGAAGTTTTCGCAAAATACGGTCTTGGCTGTATTGGCTGTGCTGCCGCAAGATTTGAAAATCTCGAAGCAGGTGCAAAAGTTCACGGCGTAGACCCAGATGTTATGGTAGATGAAATTAATGCTTTGATAGAAGCAAACGCATAGTTTAGTATATTATCCGAGAATTTTCATATAGTATAAAACAAGTCAATTTATTTGTAATTGACGGTAATTAAGCCGATTCTTTCTGCTCTTCCTGAGATTTTTTATAAGGAACCGCATACAATTCGCCGTAAAACTCCTCCTGATACAAATCAATATCAGATTCCGGCTCCGCTGTTAAAAACAGAAGTGCAATGTATGCTGAAATCTTATCCAGACCCAGCAATGTCAGAGTAGTGAGTTCTACTTTGTCCTGTGTTTCAAAAATCTTTTTTAAGTTTTCGTGAAGAACTTCCACACTTTTTTCAATATACTCATCATGTGCAAGATTTACTATATCATCCGGCGTAAGTCTTGCGTAAGAACGCACCCTTCTTTTTGCACGTTCGTGGGCATTTTTTAGCGCCTGTTTTCTGTCAAGTTCTTCGTAAAACTGCAGCTGTTTAATAAGGTCTTTTAAATTTACCATACGGCTTCTGTTCAAACGCACGCTTGTACGTCTTTGCAAAACTTCATCGAGAGAAATAACGTTGTTTGTGTTGATTTCTTCGTCGTTCCAGTCATCCTGCAGTTCAAAATCATCAAAGTTTTCATCCTGATTGTCCGTACCTTCTATCTGGCTTGCATCTATGCCTTCTAATACATTAGATTTCAGACGGAGAAGAATCGCTGCAAAAAGCAGTGTCCTGCCGGTCAAACGAAGGTTCTGTGCTTTCATTTGAAAAAGGTGTGCAAGATATTTGTCCGTAATATCTACAATATCAACATTCCACGGATCAATCTTACCTGTCTTAGCCATATTTACAAGAATTTCAATACCGTCAACCTGCGACTGCGGATCTTTTTGCATTTCTGTTGTTGTAATCATGTTCATAGTGTCAAAGTCAATATCTTCGTGCAAAGAAGACTCCTCTGACGGTGCATAAAATTCATGATTTAAGCTTGATTCGGCTGTTTCTGTCATATTTTTTATCCTACAGTCTTTCTGTCATGCTGAACTTGTTTCAGCATCTTGCCAAAGTGAAAAGTATACTCCGGCTTTTGTGAAGACCCTGAAATAAATTCAGAGTTGCTTTATTAGTCTCTCAATTTTACGCCTGTGACGCGTGTTATACCTTTTTCTTTTTGAGTAACGCCGATTGTCCTATTAGCTGATTCTATCATAGGTTTACGGTGACTAACTACTACAAATTGCGTATTTTCTGCCTGTGTTTTTACCATATCGGCAAGTTTTTCCACATTTATACCGTCAAGGTTTGCATCGACCTCATCAAACGCATAAAACGGTGCCGGCAGGTATCTTTGTATTGCAAATACAAAAGCAAGCGCTGTCAGTGATTTTTCACCGCCTGACATAAGGTTAAGACGGGTTTTTTCTTTGTCTCTGGGCTGTGCCTCAATAGACATACCGCCTGTAAACGGCTCAGCAGGATTATCCAGCACAAGTGTGCCTTCCCCCTCTGAAAGTTTGTGGAAAATTTCTTTAAAGTTATCGTTTATGTTGTTATACGTATTCATAAACGTATCTTTTTTGAGGTTTTCATAACCCTGCATTCTGTCTAAAATCTGATTTTTCTCATTAGAAAGGGTTTCAATTTTAGTTTTTAATTCGTTCTGGCGTTCCGAAACCTCGTCATAGGACTTGATGGCACGCATGTTTACATCGCCGAGTTCATCCATGCGTTTTTGAAGTCTCTGGATTTTGCCCGTAATCTCTTCAACCGAAATCTCTATTTCAACAAGAGAAGAAATATCAACACCGTTTTCTTTAAGTTCTTCTTTTACATTATCAAGCTGCGGCTCGAGTTCCCTTCTGCGTGCTTTAAAGGCTTCTATCTGCTCGTCAACTTTTTCTATATTCAGAATAATCAGGTTCTTTTCTTTATCAAGTTCAAGATACTGTGCATTTACCGCATCACGTTCTGTCTGAAGTTCAACAAGTTTTTCGCCAAGCTCCTTAATCTTTGCATCAAGAACTTCTATCTGTGCTTTCAGTTCTTCAATCTCAGCTTTGTATTTGACTTTATCCTGCTCATAAATTTCGTTGTCAGAACCTAATTTTGCAATTTCTTTTGTTTTTGTATCTATAACATCGTCATGGAAAACAATTGTTCTCTCAAAACCGTCTATTTCATTATGCGCACGGGCAATGGCGTTTTCGATATTTTTTATCTGCTGTTCTTTTTCTTCTGTCAGCTTTTTGAGGTTCTGGAGTTCCTGCGGGCTCATTTTTTCTTCGATTTCTTTAATTTCTTCATCGAGTTTCAGAGCCTGTTCATTCTTTTCAACAAGCTTTTGTTCCATGTCATCCAGTTCTTTTTGGAGTTTCTGGATTCTGGGTTCTGCCTGTGCAATATAATCCTGTTTTTCTTTTATATTGTTTTCGTTAAACTCCGCTTCTTTAACAAGGTTCTGCAGCTCCATTTTAGCCTTGTTGTACTCGGTCATGGTGTTGGAATAAGAAATTCTGACCTTATCAAGCTTGAGCTCCAGTTCTTCTTTTTTGGCATTCAAGTCAGCATAGTTTTTTTCAAAGCCTTTTAAACGTTCTTTGAACTTTGCCAGTTCCTCATCCTGAGTCTGGCTGAATTTTAGCCCTGAACGTTTTTGAGAACCACCCGAAATAGAGCCTGATTTTTCGAATAATTCACCCGTTAGGGTAACCATTCTGTACTGGCCTATGAGTTTGCGGGCAGTGTTGTAGTCTTCCACAACAAGTGTTTCGCCCAATGCATGGAAGAAAACATTTAAATACTCATCATCAAAATCTATCAGATTTATAGCAAAATCAACAACGCCCTTATCTTTGGGCAGTTTAAGAGACCTGGGCGCCTTATTTATTTTATTTAAAGGCAAGAATGTTGCACGTCCTGCGTTTGCACTTTTCAGGACTTCAATTGCCACTCTTGCAACTTCGTCATCATCAACTACAACATTTGCCATTCTGCCGCCCATGGCAACTTCTAAAGCGGTAGAATATTCTTTGTCCACCTGTCCTAATTGTGCAAGGGTAGCGTGCACGCCTTTTATTTTTGCATTGAGCACTGTATCAACGGCACGCCCGAAATTTGCCTCATCAAACGCCTGTTTTTGCGCCTCCATTTGCTGAATTTTTCTGTATGCCGTCTGCACATTATATTGAACATCGTTTAATTCATTTTTTGTTTTATCCAGTTCATACAGGGTGGTTTCCTGAATGGTTTTAAAATCGGCAAGTTCTTTACCGAGTTCTTCAACCTGAACCTCTACACGGTCTTTGTTGCCTGCGAAATTCTGTTTAAAGTTTTCCAGCTCGGCAAGTTTTGTTTTTGCATCTTCTACACCTTTTGTCAGCGTGCTCAATTCCGCTTCCAGCGGGGATTGGGTCTGGATGATTTTTGTTTCTTCGTCTTTAATCTGCTCAAGCTGTTTTCTCAGTTCATTTCTTTTTGCAACAAATTTGTCCGCTGTTTCATTGAGTCCGGAAACCTCCTGAAGAGTTTTTAAAAGGTCGGCTTTTTGAGCTTCTTTTTGTTCTTCAAGATTTTTGATTTCCTGATTTTTGTTTTCTATATTTAATTTTGTCTGTTCTTTTTTCTTTTTAAGATCTTCTATACCGTTTTTTGCATTTTCAATGGTTTTCAGGTTATCCTGAATACCTTTGTCGGCATAAACAATTGCTGATTCTTTCCTGTCAACCTGACCTTTGATTTCTTCAACCTGTTTTTTTACTTCGATTTGTTCTGCTTCGCCCTTTTCTCTGACAAGGTCTGATAGTTCATCGAGTTTTGTTTTTACTTTAAGAAGTTCGGCTTCCTGCTTTTTGAGTTTTGCTTCTTCTTCTTTTTTCTTTTTGTTTGCGTCTAAGATACTTTCATGGGTTCTTTCAAGATTCTTTTTAATATCAAAATATTTTACCGCAGTGATTTTTGATTCGAGTTCCGTTTTTTCATCACGTAATTTTTGATATTTTATGGCAACTTCTCTTTCCGCTTTCAGGGTTTCGAGTCTTGTTTCCACCTCGGACAAAATCAAAAGTGAGTTCTGCACACGTGATTCTACAGTACCGAGTTCATTCTGCGCCTGTTCTATACGGCGGTCAAAGTCTGCTACACCTGCGATTTCATCTATGATTTTTCTGCGTTCAACATCAGAGCAGTTTGTAATAGACATAACATCGTTCTGCATAATGACGTTGTAGCTGTTCGGGGTTATATTGTATTTCTCAAGAATTGAATGTACGTCTGTCAGAGTAACTATCTTGTCATTCAGATAATAGATAGAGTTGTACCCCTGAGAGGATTTTTTTATTTTACGTGATACGGAAAATTCTTTCTCTTCCGCATTTTCGGGGGCAAATGTTACTTTTACGATTGCTTCATTTCTGCGTGTGTGGGTTGAAATTAACTGGGATATTTTTTCTGCACGAAGTGTTCTGGAAGTAGACAGCCCGAGAGCAAACAGCACACTGTCAATGATGTTGCTCTTTCCGGAGCCGTTAGGGCCGGAAATAGTAGTAAAACCTTTCAAAAACGGTATGGTGATTTTGTTTGCAAAAGATTTGAAGTTATCTATTTCTACTTCTTTTATGTACATTAATTAATCTAATCCCAAGTATCTAGCCAGATATATACATTCAATTCTCTTATAAAATAAACAGTTAGTCAAAAAGGTTACGATTATTAAAAACTTATCTAAAAATTATATTTTCCAGTTCTTTTAATGCTTTTTCAAGACTGTCATTAACAACACAATAGTCATACTGTTTTGAACATTCGATTTCTCTTCGGACTTCATGCAATCGGCCTTGTATTGCAGCTTCATCCTCAGTATTTCTTCCTCTAAGGCGATGTTCAAGTTCTTCTACAGAAGGCGGTAATATAAAAATTAAAACAGCTTCCGGCAGTTTTTTCTTTATTTGCAGTGCACCGTTTGTTTCAATTTCCAGAATCAAATTTTCACCACGGGAAAGCATCTTTTCAACCCACGCTTTTTTTGTTCCGTAACAGTTCCCATTAAACTCTGCCCATTCAAGAAATTCTCCGTTTTCAACTCCTTTGAAAAATTCTTTTCTATCTGTAAAAAAATAGTTCACACCATCTTTTTCACCAGGACGCGGTTGTCTTGTGGTAGCAGATATGGAAAGTTCCAGCTCCGGATGCTGTTTTAAAAGCATGCCCAGCAGTGTACCTTTTCCTACACCGGAACATCCTGATATTACAAATAATCTGCCGTATTGCTTTTCCATATTGTAAAAATTATAACCGAATTTCTTTCATAACACAAAACGGAAAATACAGTAAATTTTTTCTGTATATCTAATGCTAAATTAAAAATATATGGAATATGAAAAAGACAAAAAACAAAAAAATCGCGAAAATACTATAAAACGTCTTAAGTCAGAGAACAATAAGCTTAAATTACATATTGAAAATATTAAAAAAGAACTGCAAAAATTAAACTTGAAACTTCTTGAAGCAGAAATAGCAAACAAAAGAAAGCTAGAGTTTATTAGTTACCTATCGCATGAATTTAAAACACCGCTCAATGCAATAAACGGATTTACTTCTTTAATGCTGGAAACAGAACTGCCGAAAGAAACACGCTCACGCTTTTGTAAAAATATTATAAAAGCCTCTGAACATATGTATCAAATATTGGAAAATACCATAGAAACCGCACGTGCAGAGTCAGACAAAATTATATTGAGTTTTGAGGAATTTAACTCTGCCGTTGTAATACAAGAGGTACTTGCTGTATTGGAAGAAAAGATAAAAGAAAAAAATATTAAAGTTATCAAAAAGCTCACCAGCGCAAAAATTCGAGCAGACAAAAGAAGATTTCGCCAGCTTGTGTACAACCTTGTTGGAAATGCCTGCAAATTTAACTGTCAGAATGGCCAAATTAAAATAAAAACTTCATGTAAAGGTAAAAAGTTTTACTTTGAAATAGAAGACACAGGCTGTGGTATAGAACTGCAAAAACAAACAGAAATTTTTGAATTCTTTTCGCATATAGAAAATAAAAATATTGATAACAATGAAGGTTCCGGCATAGGTCTTTGTTTTTGTAAAAAAATAATAAATCTTCACAGCGGAGAAATAAATTTTGAATCTTACCCATACAAAGGGACGAAATTTTGTTTTTTTATACCTCAGTATTGTTCACTTTCACAAACAACTTAACTATATATATGAAATTTACACTGCGATTTTATTTCTATACTGTATAATATTTTTATGGAAAAGTTATCGTCAGAAAAATCACCTGAAAAATTGCCTGAAAAAACTCCGACAAATAAATCCCTGCCGGAGGTTAAAAAATACATACTGAAAAAATCCACTGCACAGAATACGAATGTACAGTACAAAATTAACTATGAAGAAGACTTAAACCCGGCGCAATTAGAAGCTGTAAAAACAAAAGATGGTGCTGTTCTTGTTATAGCCGGTGCAGGTTCAGGTAAAACAAAGACTCTCACATACCGCGTGGCAAGACTTATTGAAAGCGGAATAAATCCTGCTAACATTCTTCTTTTAACTTTTACAAAAAAAGCTGCTGATGAGATGTTAAACCGTGCTGTTATGATTCTGGATTCCAGATGCGAACAGGCAGCAGGCGGAACTTTTCATTCTTTTGCCAATTATATCTTAAGAAAGTACTCTGCTTCTCTTGAATTAAAAAACAATTTTACAATCATAGACCGTGCAGATGCCGAAGACGTAATAAATCACATACGTACACGGTTTGTGGCAAAACAGGAAAAACGATTCCCCAGAAAAGGCACTATTCTTGATATTTATTCAAAGGCAGTAAACAAAAATATGGCCGCACAGGAGATTATCGAATCTGAGTACAACCAATTTTTGCACTGCGTTGAAAAAATCAATGAAATTTCAAAACAATACGCACTGTATAAAAGAGAAAACAGCCTGCTTGATTACGATGATTTGCTTTTGTACCTGAGGGCACTATTGCAGTCTAATGATGAAATCAGGAAAAAATTATCCAACCAATATAAATACATAATGATAGACGAGTATCAGGATACAAACTCGCTTCAGGCTGATATTATCAGACTTCTTGCTTCGGAGCATAATAATGTTATGGCTGTGGGTGATGATTCGCAGAGCATTTACTCATTTAGGGGAGCAAATTTTAGGAATATTCTTGATTTTCCCGCAATTTTTCCAAACACAAAAATAATTAAGCTCGAACAGAATTACAGAAGCTCGCAGAATATACTTGCTTTAACCAACAAAATAATAGATAAAGCAAAAGAAAAATATACTAAAAGGCTCTTTTCCGACATAGAAAGTCCTGAAAAGCCGGCATTAATATGCACAAATGACATGCAGACAGAGGCGGAATTTGTATCGCAAAGAATACTGGAACTGCAGGAGGAAGATATTTCCTTGAACGATATTGCGGTATTGTGCCGCAGTGCAAGAATGACATACAATCTTGAGATTGAACTGGCAAAAAGAGCAATTCCTTACAAAAAATACGGCGGGCTCAAATTTATTGAAACTGCCCATGTGAAAGATGTCATTGCTCATTTGCGGGTAATATTAAACCCGAATGATATTATAAGTATCAACAGAATTTTGCTTCTTTTAAACGGTGTTGGTGCACAAACTGCAATGAAACTTTTACCGCTTGTTGCAAAAGAAAATCTTGATACGGAAAAACTTATGCTTCCTGCAAAAAGTTCTGACAGCATAAAGAAACTTTTTACAACAGTTGATAAACAGCGTCAGTATTTGATGAAACCATCATTGATTGTGGACAATATTCTTGCTTATTATGAACCTATTTTAATGGAAAAATATGACGATTATCCTAAAAGACTCAAAGATTTGGAACACTTCCATTATTTGTCAGAACAATATTCTAATCTGGAGGATTTTTTAAGCGACCTTGCACTTGAACCGCCGGACAGCTCTGTTTCGGAAGTAGAAGAAGGTGCAAATGCTGATGAATGCCTTACTCTATCAACCATACACAGTGCAAAAGGTCTTGAATGGAAAGCTGTCTTTATTATAGGTGCGGTAGACGGAAGATTTCCCAGTGTGTACTCTTTTAATTCCGAAGAAGAACTGGACGAAGAACTCCGGCTTATGTATGTAGCTGCAACAAGAGCCAAAACTTATCTTTATATTACATATCCCATTGATATGTTTGACCATGCTACAGGCACCGTTTTATCCAAACCATCCAGATTCCTGAATGGTATCGATGAAAATATTCTGGAAAAATGGATTTTAGATTTTGAAGCATAATTTTTTTAATAATGGGCATACTATATATATAGGCATTTCAAAAATATTGTAAAGAAATGTAACAGATATAACAAATATTGAAATTATATATAAAAAAATGTTTTTATATATATGTGTATTAAAAAAGGTGGTCAGTATGTCTTTATCAGTTGGTAACGTATCTTTAACAACAACTTCAACACAAAAAACAAATTTAGCTACATCTGCTGAAGAAACAGGATTGTTTGAAAACGCTCCTGTTAACGAAACAAACAATGCAGAAAATACAGAATTAACTCAGCTTGAAGCTCAACTTGCACAATTAGAAGCAGAACTTGCTACATTAGAAGCCAACAAAGCAGAAAAAGAAGCTTACAAAAGAGAATTGGAAGCTCAAAAACAAGCAATCATAGCTCAGAAAAATAATATCATTGCTCAAATTCAAGCAAATGAAGAAGAAATTAGACAAAACGAACAAGTTATTAAACAAAACGAAGAAAACATCGAAAAAGCTCAAAAAGAAATTGAACAATTACAAGAACAATACAATGAAAAAAATAATGAAGCTGAAGAATTAAACGAACAAATCAATGATAAAATTTCAAAAATTGTTGCAGATTCTGACAAAAATGTAGAAGAATTATCTGAAAAAATCAAACAGGCAACAGAAGAAGCTCAACAAAAAGTTGCTGACGGTGAAATTGAAGAAAGCGAAGTTTCACAGTATGTAGCACAAAAAGTTGGTAATTCTTCTGTATCTACATCAACTGCAGAATTTGCAGCTGTTGTTTCAATGAATCAGCAGTTAAGAGCTCTTATTAACAGTGCATCAGATATTTACAACCAAATGGGTGCTCAACAAACAATAATTGCAAATTGTCAGTCAAATATTACAAACGCAATTAATGCAAATACTCAGATTGCAGAAAAAAATGTACCTTTGCAGCAACAATTAAATAACTTGAATTCTCAAGAAAAAGATGTTAACAAAGAAATCACATCAGTAAATGCTGAAATTTCATCTATTAATTCAAATATTACAAAAGTACAATCAGAAATTAATTCAATCCAACAATCAATGAATTCAATTAAAATAAACAACACTTTGAATAAATATTTTGAAAATGTATCAAGTAATCCGGCTGATGATACTCAGTCTGCTGATTATCAAGGAACACAATCACAAGGAATTGTTGCTACAACAACAACTAACAGTGCAAATCCTTTCCTTTCTGTTTCTTATGACACAACTGAATATCTGAACATGACAGATGCGCTGAACGCACTGGCAACTGCAAATGATCAAAATATTCAAGATGCTAAAGATCAGGTTGAATCAAACAGAGAAGAAATCAGAAAAATGTTTCAGGATCTTATTAAATAATAATTAAACATAATAATAAAAAAAACTCCGTTTTGAACAACAAAACGGAGTTTTTTGTTGGAGAGAATTTATATTTGGAAGCTTATATAAGACTTATTATTTCATATCGTCAACTGACTCCGGGTATGTCTTGGATTATTGGCGTTCACAAGGTCAAGTACTTCATTTCAAATTTTTATTCTAAAAATTTTCCATTACGTTGGCCTTGTTCACATGGCTGTTCGCTCTCTTCGTTCGACTCCACAGCCGCTCAAAATCCGCCTTGGATTATTGGCGTTCGTAAGTTTTTGCACACCGATTATATTTGCAAAGCAAATCCTACACCTTCGTGCACAAGAAGAATTCGCAGCGACAATATATATCCACCGCTTTTCTATTTACGGTTGTTATAAAAAGTATTATAATTAACTGCTGAATACACTTAAAAAGGATAGAATATGAATACACTTTGGTCAAAATATGCTCAGGTTCTTGTTGATTATTCAACAAAAGTCAAAAAAGGAGAAATGGTTATAATTAGGGCAACAAGCCCTCAGGCACAGCCGCTTGTGAAAGAAATATACAAACAGGTGCTGCAAAAAGGTGCTAATCCGATTGTAAAAACTTCAATGGAAGGATTGGCAGAAACCTTTATAAAGTATGCAAATGATGAACAGCTTGCATATATTGACCCTATGACAGAACTTGAATACGAAAAAGCTGATGTAATGATTTCTATAGGTGCACCGGCAAATACAAAATCCATGGCAAAAGCAGACTCTAAAAAAATGGCGCAACGCTCTGCCGCAACAAGAGAACTTTCCAACAAAATGTTGCAACGTTCGGCTGAAGGTTCTTTAAGATGGGTTATTGCTGATTTTCCGACAAATGCTCTTGCTCAGGAGGCAAAAATGTCTCTTGATGATTACACAGACTTCTTGATAAAAGCCTGCTATCTGCATTTAGACAATCCGATTGAAAAATGGCAGGAAATAAATAAAGAACAGCAAAGACTAGCTGATTACTTAAATAAAACAACAAAACTCCATATAATCGGAGAAGAAACTGATATAACCTTTGATACAACAGGAAGAAAATGGCTTAACTGCTCGGGTGAATGTAATTTCCCTGACGGAGAAATTTACACATCTCCGGTAGAAGACAGCGCAAACGGAACAATATACTTTGATTTTCCTCAAATCTACAGAGGCAACGAAGCCCACAAAGTCCGTCTGCGTCTTGAAAACGGCAAAGTAGTGGAAGCATCAGCAGAAAAAGGCGAAGAATATTTCCTTAATATGATAAATATGGATGAAGGTTCACGTTTTGTCGGTGAAATTGCTATCGGCACAAACAATATGATTCAGGAAATCACAGGCAACATTCTGTTTGATGAAAAAATCGGCGGTGCAATACACATGGCACTCGGTGCTTCTTATCCTGAGGCAGGAGGAAAAAATCAATCAGGATTGCACTGGGATTTGATAAAGAATATGAAAAACGGTTCAGAAATCTATGCTGACGATACTCTTATTTATAAAGACGGAAAGTTTGTAATATAAAATTCTATAAAATAAAAAAACAGGGCGTGTTATTACATAGCCCTGTTTTTGCATATAAATTCAGTTTTAAACCGCTGTTTTTTCCGCAATTTCTTCCAGATATTTTACTGCATAACATCCGGCTACAGCACCGTCTGCGGCTGCTGTTATCACCTGTCTTAGAGGCGTTGTTCTGACATCACCTATTGCATAAACGCCTGCTACAGATGTTTCCATCCTGTCATTTGTAACAATAAATCCGGCTTCGTTTTGCTCTAACTGTGCATTTATGTATTCAATATTCGGTGTAAAGCCTATATAAGGGAACACTCCGTCTGTCTCAAGTTCAAATGTTTTATCTGTTTTAACATTTTTAAGCACTATTTTTTCTACACAGTCATTACCTTTTATTTCAAGAGGAATTGTGTCGTAAATAAACTCTACTTTGTCGTTTTTAAAGGCACGTTCCTGAACAATCTTGTCTGCTCTTAACTGGTCTCTTCTGTGGATAATGTACACTTTTTTTGCAAATTTTGTTAAGTAACAGCCTTCTTCTACAGCAGCATTGCCTCCGCCGACTACAGCAACTGTTTTGTCTTTATAAAATGCACCGTCACAAACAGCACAGTAGCTTACACCTCTGCCGATAAATTCTTTTTCTCCAGGGATTCCCAGTTTTTTTGCCTGTGCACCGGTTGCTATAATTACTGTTTTTGCTTCAAAAATCGAGTCTTTTGTTTCTACAATTTTGGGCTGAAAAAGTAGGTCAATCTTCTCAATTTCCTGCATAGGATATTTGCCTGCATTAAACATATCAGCATGTTCTTCAAATTTTTCCATCATGTCATAGCCGCCGATTTTACCTAGTGCAGGGTAGTTTTCAAGCTCCAGATAATTTGAGGGCTGTCCGCCGAACATAGAAATATCAACAATGGCTGTTTTGGCATTGCCTCTTGCTGCATATATTGCTGCAGAAAGTCCTGCAGGCCCTCCGCCAAGTATCAGTACGTCATATTCAAGTTTCTTTTTCTCGCTCATTTTTACTCTCTCTGATTAAATTTATTTTCCACTCATGAATAATTTTAAAGAACTTCCCGATATTTTTTGCGCCTGTATTTTATAGACAACAACATCGGTACTGATTTTTTTTCCGTCTTTAAATTTTTCTATAACTATTTTATCAGTTCCATAAAAATTTTCACCACTTAAAGTCAAAGTAGGCGTTTCTGTCATTTTAGCGTTTTTGTTTTCTGTCGTATGTGTAAATGTTATTTGATTGTCTTTTACATCCTCAACAGTTACAGAGGCTCTTGCTCCTGAAAAAGGATTTGCTAATGTAATGACGTCACCGGCTTTAGATAAGTTCCAAAAATCGACTGTTTCTTCATTAAATATTTCTTTGTTGTTTGTATATGTCATGGTTGAGTTAATTTTCCATGTGCCGAAAAATCCTTTAGGTACTCTGTCAGACATAGATACGCCTGCTTGCAGAACAAGGTTTTCTGCGCACGCATATTGCAGCGGATACACAAAAATAAATAAGAGAAGTATGATTATTAATTTATTCATAATTACTTATATAAGGTTTGTTTCATGTTTTTCAATTTTTTGCAATTGTTCATGATATTCTTTTGTTATGAAAGAGATATTTTCAACCACCGTTAAAAATCTTGATGAGACTAATATTCTTGCTGAAAAATTTGCAAAAGCAATAAAAAATACAGGTGCTTTTGTATGTCTTTACGGGGATATCGGTGCAGGTAAAACAGCTTTTACAAAACTTGTTGCAAAACATTTGAAAGTAAAAGAAAAAGTTACAAGCCCGAGCTTTGTCATAATAAATGAATATTTGTCAGGAGACCTTCCTGTCTATCATTTTGACTTATACAGGCTTGAAAAAGAAGGCGTTATAACAATTCTAGATGAACTGGTTGAGTATTCAAAACCTGGCGTTTTGACATGTGTTGAGTGGGCGGAATTTTCCGATATTGAACTACCTTTTGACAGAATTGAGATAAAAATTGATTATATAAATGAAACTGAACGAAAATTCAATTTTTTTGCTCAGGGAGAAGATTATATAAAAATTTTAGAAGGATTGAAAAATTGAAAATTCTAACTTTTGATACAAGCCTTGATAAAACATACGTAACTTTATCTGAAAATGATAAAATTCTTTCTGATGTAATTGTTGAAAACCATGATGAAAAATACCATTCGGCATATTTAATACCTACTATTGTCAGCATTTTAAAAGAACATAATATGACAATGAAAGATATTGATGCTATAGGTACAAATATCGGCCCCGGCAGTTTTACCGGTATCAGAGCCTGTGTTACTGCAGCAAGAGTGATAGCTCAGCAGTTGAAACTGCCTCTTGTCGGTATAAGTTCTCTTGAAATACTTTCTCGTATAAATTCGACTCTTTCAAAAACACTGGTTATACTGGATGCAAGAAAAAATCAATTTTATACGGCAGTATATGAAAACGGCAAAGAACTTCAAAAACCGGAACTTACGAATTCACAGGATTTAATAAGTTTTGATTTTTCAAACACGTTTGTTATTTCTGATACTGCTTCAGCTGTTTTTCTAAAGGATAATTGCTCGGTGCAGGCAAATGTTTATACTGATATCAATGCTGATTTAGGCAAATTTTTGAACAGTATTGTATATGAAAAACTCAAAAAATTTGATACAGAAGAATTTCTCTGGGGGAAATTAAAACCTTTATACCTGCAGGCTCCGCCTGTTACAATTTCTCCTAAAAACAAAAATTGCTAAAGCCTAATATAAATAAATGATTTCAAAATTACATGATTATTATTTAATAATAAATAATCATGTAATTTTATATTGGAGATTAGATTAGTATGGATTTTACCTCTTTAGTAGGCGTATTTTTCGGGATTGTATGTATTCTGATAGGTCAGGCATTAGAAGGCGGTAATGTCGGACAGCTTTTACAGATAACGGCGGCTTTTATTGTATTCGGCGGTACTATTGGTGCTGTAGTTTTGAGCTTTTCCGTTGTTGAATTAAAAAATGCCCTGGTGCTTATTAAAGATGTTTTCTTCGGGGAAAATGTAAATTTTGATGATTTAATTGCCGAGATTATAAAATTTGCAACAAAAGCGAGAAGAGAAGGAGCAATTTCTCTTGAAAAAGAAGCAAGAACAGCTTCTGATTCTTTAATGGTTATGGGTCTGGAAGCTGTTGCTGACGGTACAGATCCGGCTCTTGTAAGACAAATGATGGAAACTCAGGTATCATTGCTAGAAGATAAAGTTGCAGGCGGCGCAAAAGTCTGGGAATCAGCAGGCGGATTTTCTCCAACAATCGGTATTATCGGTGCGGTTCTCGGTTTGATTCAGGTAATGCAAAACCTTTCTGACCCGTCTAAGCTCGGTGCTGGTATCGCTGTAGCATTTGTAGCAACTGTTTATGGTGTAGGTGCAGCAAACCTTATTTTTATTCCTTTCTCTACTAAACTAAAATTTAAATACAAAAAAGTATTTTTGAAAAAAGAAATGATAATAGAAGGAATTCTTGCAATACAGGCAGGAGAAAGCCCTGCATTGATTGAACGTAAATTGCAGGCATACATATTAGACAGTCATATGAAAGAAGAAGCTGTATAAAAAATGGCAAGAAAAAAGAAACCTGAAGAACATGAAAATTTAGAGCGCTGGCTTGTATCTTATGCGGATTTTATGACGCTGATATTCGCTACGTTTGTTGTGCTTTATGGTTTGTCACAAGCCAATGTTAATGAATTCAAAAAAATAGAAGAATCTTTAAAAAAAGCATTTTCCGTACAATCAATACTGGATGGCGGCAGCGGAGTAATGTCATCAGGTGAATCCGTAATGGATGCCAGTGCGGCTGATTCAATGATTGATACTCTCCTGATGGAATACATAAGTCAAAGATATGAACAGGAATCTTATGACAAAATAAAAAAAGAAATTGATGATATGGCAAAATCAGGTGAAATTGACGGTGTCAGCGCTACTATCGATGAAAGAGGCCTTGTCATTACTATTACAGATAAAGGTATTCTGTTTCCATCTGGATCAGCAGAGCTTCCTGACGGGGCAAAAAAAATACTTGATACAATCGGGAAACTTATTGTTCAAAAATTTGCTATGCATTCTATAAAGGTAGAAGGTCATACAGACAGTGTTCCGATTTCCGGAGGAAAATATCCTTCCAACTGGGAATTATCATCAGCAAGAGCATCTTCAATTGTCAGGTATCTTATAGACAGATTTAAAATTCTTCCTGACTTAATGTCAGCCGTGGGCTATGCTGATACAAGACCTGCTGCTTCAGGAAAAGATGCGGCCTCACTTGCTAAAAACAGACGTGTAGAAATTGTTGTTCAAAGAAACCAGCATAAAAATCTTGACCACTATCAAAATTCATTTATCAAAATGGGTAAAACAGAGCAGCAGAGAAGAAGAAATGAGCAGATAAAAATTATCAGAGAAATAGATAACCAGCAGCTGCAATCTCTAGGTGAAGATGTCAAACATTCTTCTGGAATGTCAGATAGTCCTACCTTGTATGAAGAAGTAAACAATGATTTTCTTGATGAATCGGAAAGAATAGAAAAATTATCTACACCTCCAACAAAATAGCTATATAATATTTTTATTTTATAATATTAATATACGGGTAATTGAGTGAAGAGGACAATTTATTGCATAACATTAAATTGACCAGATATATATTGTTATCATTACTGTTAGGGATTGCAGTAGGTATTTTGTTCCCGAAATTTGCAGTAAAACTTTCTCCTCTTGCAATGATGTTTTTGAACATGGTAAAAATGATTATTGCCCCTCTGCTCTTTTCTACTCTTGTAATAGGAATTGCCGGACATGGCGATATAAAGAGTCTCGGAAAAATCGGTTTCAAGACTATTGTGTATTTTGAGATTGTTACTATAGTCGCCTTGCTTATAGGGTTGGGGGTCGGGCATTTTTCTCAGCCCGGTGCAGGTCTTGGTAACATATCATCAGTATCTACCGAATATATGGATACCGTTACAGCAATGAGCCATGGATCTTATCATACGTCATTGAGACAACTCGTTGTTGATATATTTCCTTCCAGTGTTATCAAATCAATGGCAGAAGGAAATTTGCTTCAGATAGTTGTATTCAGCTTGTTTTTTGCGCTTGCTATTTGTGCTGTCGGGCATAAAGCAAAACCGATTATGGATTTTTTGAACTCGCTTTCTGAGGTTATGTTCAAATTTACGGAATATGTGATGTGGTTTGCGCCTGTCGGGGTATTTGCAGCTATTGCAAGTACAATCGGAAACAGCGGAATTTCTATACTTAAAAATTACGTAAAAATAGTATTCTCTTTGTATTTTGCACTTTTTATATTTTTACTGTTTATAATTATTTTGGTATGCAAAATTGTAAAAATACCGATAATTGGATTAATTAAAACTTTAAAGGATCCGGCTTTGCTTGCTTTTTCGACAGCAAGCTCTGAAGCTGCGCTACCCAAAGCAATGGAGCAGATGGAAAGGTTCGGTGTACCTAAAAATATTGTGGGTTTCGTAATGCCCACCGGTTATACTTTTAATCTTGACGGAAGTACGCTTTATCTTTCAATGGCCGTTTTATTTGCAACCCAGCTTGTCGGTATTGATTTGTCTTTTCAGCATCAGGTTATCATAATGCTTGCGCTTATGTTTACATCAAAGGGAGTTGCCGGTGTGCCGAGAGCTGCTCTTGTAGTCCTGGCCGGAACTTTATCAAGTTTAAATTATCCTTTAATAGGTGTTGCTATTCTTATGGGGATAGATCAGATACTTGATATGGGCAGAACAACAGTGAATCTTGTCGGAAACTGTATTGCCACAATCTTTATTGCCAGATGGGAAAATGAATTTGATTATGACAAGATGAATGAATATCTTTTATCAAAGGATATATAAATTTTTATACTTGTTGTATAATATTGAGGTAGAAGATTTATATGCGATAGGCGGGTGCCCATGCTTCAAATTTTTAAAACACAGGAAGATAAAACCTTAAAAGAATTTTCTATAAATGAATTTGAACATGGCTCGTGGTTTAACCTTATAAAACCCACTGCTGATGAGATTAAACAGGTTGCCAATGCATTGAATATCGATGCGGATTTTTTAAGAGACTCATTAGACTCGGAAGAACGCTCACGTATTGAGCTGGATGATGATAAACTTCTTATCATCACAAATATTCCTATGATGGAAGATGAAAACAGCTTTGATACACTGCCTCTGGGTGTTATTATGACTCCAGATAATATTGTTACTGTTTCTTTAAAAGAAAACAGAATTATTTCATTCTTTAATCAGGATACAACAAAATTATTTGATACAGCAGATAAAACAAGATTTTTGTTTCAAATACTTTTTAGATCAACAAAATTTTATTTGAGATACCTTGAACACATTAACCGTCATACCGATAAAATAGAAATTGAATTAAAAAGAACAATGAAAAATAAGGCGCTTTTTCAACTTTTGGATGTGCAAAAATCTCTGGTATACTTTACTACTGCATTAAAAGATAACGGCAGAGTACTGGAAAAGCTAAGCAGATTTAAAAAAATAAGCGGTTTTTCTACCTTCATGAATTATAATGAAGAAATTGAAGATTTGATGGAAGATGTCATAATCGAAAACAAACAGGCTGTAGAAATGGTAGAGATGCACAGAAACATTTTGGAAAGCATGATGGATGCATTTGCTTCTATTATTTCTAACAATTTGAACATTGTAATGAAGTTTTTGACATCTGTGACAATTATACTTGCAATACCTACAATGGTTGCCAGCTTCTGGGGTATGAATGTAGAAGTTCCTATGGCAGGAGGTCACTATGCATTTTTAGGCATTCTGTTGTTTTCACTTGTACTTGCGGCAATCATTGCTGTTATACTTGCAAGAAAAGGACTGTTTTAGTTCGTTCTATTATTTTAAGTTATTGTAACAATCTTATAAAAAATTTGGGCATGATTAGCAAATTATTTTGTGTTTATCTTTAATATTTATAGACAGTGTGTGACGTGAGGTTGATATAGTGTATACAAGATTTGTAAATTTTAATGTTAATTCAAATACAACAAGACCTGTTAATAAAAATAAGTCTAAACCCAGCTTTTCCGGTCATATATTAACAAAAGATTCACATGGCAATAATGTATATAAATTCTTCTGGCCAAATGCACCACAAGGTACAAAAGTTATATTAACACGCTTGGAAGATAACGGTAATCATGAATTTACCGCACCTGCGCCGTATAAAGACGGAAAAAGAGAGTTTAAAACTATAGAAAGAGAATTGACAGGTAAAGATTTACCGTCATACACGTTATATGCTGATGATTTAAATTTACAAGACGGTGCCGTAATCGGTTATAAATTTAAATTTCCCGGTCAGGAAAAATGTGTATATGATGAATATGCAAAAGCCTTTAACAATGATACAAATAATGAAGAGGGCTCTTTTACAATTGCAACACCACTCTGGACAGCAAATTCTGTAAAACCCCGTGTAATCGAACATATCGTACCGGATTCATTTAATGTTGTTGATGATAAGAAAAAGAAAACAAATATTGATTTAAAAGCAAAAAGAAACCATTTTAACAGACTTGGAGGAACGTTAAGTTCTATCAACCAAAAAGTTCCAGAGTTAAAAGCAAACGGAATCACATCTATACTCGGTACTCCGGTTTTTGGTATGGATCATTCAAGCCATGGATACTGGACAATTAATCCTTATCAAATTACGGATGAACTCGGAAATATCGTAGATTTTAAAAAACTCATGGTCGATTTGTATAAAAATGATATGCGATGGATTGCAGACGGAGCTTTTGTAAATGAAGGTATTCCGGGTATGCATATTTCTGATATTGTTTACTGGGGTGCAAAAAGTCCATGTGTTGATTTATTTGAAACAAAGGATTTGGAAAATTTACCGACAAGATTTGGTGCATTGTCTAAAAATATTAATATTGACAAACATATACATCTAAAACTTGTTAATGCACCTTACAAAATAATTTTTGAAAAAACTCCTGAAGGTAACTATATAGAGAAATCAATAAAAACTAATAAAGTTGATCCTACAAAGCCGACATTTGTTCAGCTTTTTGATGACAGATTAGCATCAGAAAACCAAATGAATGATGAGGAACATGTATTTTCTGTTTATGACAAAAAAGAAACCGAAAATAACTTTGAAATTGCAGGATATAGAGATTCTGTACAACCCTATTATCACAGAGTAACTTTAAGAGAGGTTGAGGATAATTACAAAAAATATAAAGAAGCTCATAAAATTGACAGCAGTGTTGAATTTAAAAATCTTTTGACTAAATGGAGAAATTTTGAATTTGTTGAATCAAACAAAGACGGCGGTATTTCTCTGTGGGTTGGTAACAGCGATATTTCAAAAAAGAGATTTATTACACCGGAAAAACTTTTGGAAGAAGATTTATCTGAAGATAAATACCGACAAAAAAAAGCCGCACAATATCAGGTTCAAGATGATACAGTACAGGTTGGCAAATTCTGGACAGAAGAAGTTGCCAGAACACTTGTCGAATATACTGCAAAGATAATAGAAAACAAACGTCATGAAAATGACAAAGTTCTTACTTATCAAGAAGCTGTCAAAGCTTTGATTGATGAAGGGAAATTGCCGGAAAGTGCTAAAGCAATTCTGGTAAAAGATTCGGATAATCTTTCTGCTCTTGATAATATTCTTACGGCAAATGCCTGGGGTGATGGAAGGGATTACAAATTGACAGAAACTAAAGTTCCTGAATCCGTAACGGACGGACTTATGTCTTATCCGTTTGAGGCTACTGAGTTTGCTGTAGACCTTCTGGGGGTATTTACTTATCCTTATATCAAAAATATGGCTGTGACAGAAGATACAGTCGGTATGTCGCGCTATGATTTTTATAAAATGGGCGATGAATATTATGAGATGATGCCTGACAGATACAGGGATTTGTATAAAAAATCAGACAATTTGATTGCAAACGACATGACGCAACAGGCTGATAATATACTGACTAAACTTTCAGAAAAACTCGGTATTGATATTATTTCAGAAAACGGAGAATTAACACAACAGGGCAAGGATATTTATTCTGTTATATATCCTGATATTGCAAAATTTCTTCTTGTATCAGCGCTGGCTCCTGAAATTAAACCTAATTACGAAGAAAATAATATATTCTCATACAATGTTGAGAATCTTAGAAAGGTTAATTTCAATTCATTAAACCTTCAGTATGAAGTATCTCCTGAAAATGTTGCAAAAAGACTGCTTGAAGAAATTCGAAATGGCTTGAAAAATATTCCTGATGATGATATTGACAAGTTTGTAAATCATTTGTCATCAAGACTAAAAGATGTAAATTCTGATTCTATAAATGTTGCTAAATTAATAATCGAACAAACAGAATCAGGTTTGGATTGGAGAATAGATGCATCAAAAGATGTAGGTGACTTTGAAGCAGTCGATGACGGGGCTTTAGATTATCGTACTAATATTGAACATATTTATTCTTTCTGGGATAAATTTAATAAAGGTGTACGTGAATATAATCCTCGTTCCTATACGATTGGTGAGCTTACTGACTGGGAAGAAGAAGAAAGCGATTTTGCACCGAGAACGGGTTTTTCAACAGTTTCTGACTACAGATATTTTTATTCTATGCTGCCCAAATTATATGGTAAAAACAGTGATGGACAATCTGAAAATAATTTTAAAGACAATGTGTACAGCGAGTTAAAAAAATTCTTAAACTCAGGTTATGCAAGTAACGTCAATTTTGCACACAGATTTGTAAGCAACCATGATAAACCGAGAATGCTGCATGTATTTTCTCTGGATCCAGGTGCTTTTCTTGATGAAAATGCAGATAAAAAGCCTGAAGCAATGTACAATCTTATGCTTAGTGCATTAAATTCAAGCAATGAATTTAAAACGCTTGATGAGAATAAAAAGAACGCTTTAACAGCTGCGCTTGACTTATTAAGAAAAGGAACTGTAATTATAAACAATAAAGAAAAAGATTTTGATAAAGAAAATTTTGGAATAAGACCTTTTGACTTTAATATTGATTCACTTGTTCAGCAAGCTATTGAAACTAATCAGGAATTTAAAAAATTTGCTTCTGAGGATGCAAATAAACCTAAAATTGAAAAAATGAAGGCTGAAATTTTGGAAAAAATGCTGACAAGTAATGGCTCACTTAAACGTTTCAGGGCAATGTGGCTTGCTATGAATGCTATGCCAGGTGCACCAACTATGTATGCGGGTGATGAGCTTGGTATGACAGGCTGGGAAACATTTGCTAAAAATGAAAAACAGGAAAACAGAAACAGGCTTACCTGGGAAAAATTAAATAACCCGAATTATGAATTTATAAAAAAGTTTAATGAAAATGTAAATAATATTACTAAAATTAGATCTAAAGAAGCAGCTTCTGCGCTGGTTAACGGTGCAACAGTTATGATAAGTGCTCCAGCACCTAATGCAGTTGCTTTTTACAGATATAATGACAAGACAGATGCAATTTGTATCATTCATGCAGATCCTTTTAACAGTGATAAAGGCGATTTGCATGTGAACAAAATTAGTTTAGACGGTTTGCCTGCCGGTTTGAAAGAAGGAACCATTTATCACAATGCTCTGAATTTTAATGATAAATATAAAGTAACTAATCCTTATGAAATTAAAAAAATCGATGATTATGGAAATATTCAAGAAGATATAAATCTAGGAGATTCCGGTTTAATTCTTTTAAGAGAAAAAGATTTTAGCGGAAAAAATCTTTCATTTAAAGGGCATATTGAAAATGCTAATGTAAAACTTGCCAATACAAAATATAATTTTTCATACATGATAAAATAATTGATTACAATTATATTTTAATGTAAGATATTATAGCCGTGCTCCACGGGGACTTGGCGGATCTCTCGACCCGAACGCTTATGCGGGGTGCAGAGCCTGCTGTGAGGCTTGTGAGGGAGTGAGGATTCTTATATTTGTTGATGATTGCTCAAATTCTTTTGGCAAAAACAGTCGAACCGTGTCAGATCGGGAACGAAGCAGCACTAAGATTCAATTTTTGGGTAAGAGATTTTTGAGAGGGAGACAGGTATAAAGATGAATTGTTTTTTCGCTTGTCGATAGGCAGAGGCACGGCTTTTATTTTTACTTTTTTATTTTTAATTAATTTTTAGTGTTTTTATAATTTTGTTTTTTCAAGGACTAGAAATACAGCTGGTTGCAGTTTTTCTATAAAAATAAATTTATAAAAAATTAGTAGTATAAAAAATTTATTTCAAAAAAATATTATATTAAGTTTGTAAAAAATAATTTTTCCACTTGTATTAGGGGGCATGGTCAATTGTAAAAGTTATTTTACAAAACAAATATTGTACATAAATTTTTATCTTTGTATTATTAATTAACGGGATATGAATCAGATTTAGAAAGAGGTGATGGCTGATTCCGGGGATTAGGGATAATCGTGGAAGTTTATAAAATTAGTTTTTAATTTTTTATTTAAAAGGAAGAATGAGAAAGTTAGATTTTAAAGGTTTTGGCTGCTAGCCACGGGGAATTGACAAGATATTTGGGGATGAGAGATTAAAAAAGTTCTGTCTTTTGTGACAGAACTTTTAGTATTTAAAATTATAAAGATTTTAATAGAAATAATGAAAAAATTTTTTGCTTGTATTAAAATTAATATGTTATTTGAAAAATAAATAAAAATATCGGGATACTGTGCCGAGGGAGAAATGACTAAATGTCATTTCAAGCGAGAGACTCTGCCGAGCAAATAATCCGGTGAATTATTTGCGAGAGGTAAGCGAAGCTACGCTAGTCCCAATAAATTTGAAAATTGAATATAGTAAAATATCGGGACACTCTGCCGAACAAACAAGACTAAATGTCTTGTTTGAGAGAGGAAGGAGCGACGCTGCGCAAGTCCCAATAAATTAGAAAATT
>CALUVO010000012.1 GCA_944324245.1 Candidatus Gastranaerophilales bacterium
GTGAATATCCTGCAGACCTCTCAGGTGATCTTTGGAGAATTTGTCAGGACGTCTGAAGTTATAAAGTTTGTAGCCCTTTTTATGTTCGTCGCCTTCTTCAAGAGAGTTCACAAAAATATTCTTGTCCCCATAATCTTGAGGAAAAGAACTGTTATTTCCTTGTGTTTTTGAATGTCTATCCGAAGCAGACATTTTGTCTCCCTTTGCATTATTATTGCATTATAAATTGACCGAAGCTGACTCTTATAACTTCTCTTTCTCCGTCAAATATGCCGTTAACGGATTCTGCTATCTGTTGTTTTGCCAGTTCTTTTCCTGCTGTTGTAGAAAGCTCATCCGAGGTTTTGCTTGTCAAAACCGTAATAACCGCATCTCTTATGGCCGGTTTGTACTGCTCCATTTCTGCCACAATAGCTGCTTTAGGGTCAGGTGCAGCTTCTCCGTGTCCTCCGTGGCCGCCTGATTTTTTAGGTTCTTCGGCTTCAACTGACGGTTCGGGATTTGTTATTTCTATTGCAACATTGGCTTTTAAATAACGTCTGGGGTCAATGTCGCTTAAGTTCATGGTAAAATCGCCAAGATCAAGCACTATCCCCTTTTCCGGTTTATCAAGCTGTTCTTCTTCTGCTGCACCTTGTTCTGCTGTAACAGACTGCAATTGTGTTGTCAAAAGGTTTGATTGCAGAAAATAGTTTACACCGATAAAGATTATACAAACGATAGTTGTTGTAATTATGTTAATCAGTATAGAGTTTCCGCCGCCGGACTTTTGTTCTTTATCCTTAATTTCAGGTTCTTTTACCTGTGTCGGTTTTGCCATTTCATATCTCCAAGCTTTAGTTATTTTTTTCTGAGCTTAATACTATTATATCCACTCTTCTGTTTTTTGCACGTCCTTGAGGTGTAGTATTTTCTTCAACAGGCATGTATTCTCCATAACCTACGGCAGAAAGCCTGCTGGGCGGGAATTTGTGTACTTCTGTCAAATATTTAATAATATTTGTTGCACGTGCCGTGGATAATTCCCAGTTTGACGGATATTTTTCGCTTCTTATCGGCATAGAATCCGTATGCCCCTCTATCAGAACTGGATTCTGAAATTTTGCCAGAGACAGCGATATTTTATCCAGAGTAGCTTTTGCCTGTGGTTTTATTATAGCAGAACCCGGGTCAAAAAGCATAGTATCATTAAGCCTGATAACTACTCCACGGTCTGTTTTTATTACTTTTACAGAGGTATTTACGTCTATATCTTTTTGAATCTGCTCCGCTACTTTTTGTGCGTCAAGAATTCCGTCACCACCCTCTAATATTGTTTTTCCGGTATTTTCAAACTGGCTTTGAGGTGTTTGTTCTGTTTCATTATTCTTAACATTTTCTGTTTCCGTAGTATTAGTCTGTACAGATTCTGAGGCAAAAACTTTTTGAATAGAGTTTTTTACATCCTTAACCTTTAAATCGCCCATAGAATTGGTCGCAAACATAACCATAAACAAAGCAAGAAGCATTGTTACAAAGTCTGCATAGGAAATTACCCAGCGGTTTATATAATCATTGGAGTTTGAATAATAATCGTTTCTCATTTATCTTACTCCATATATCCCCGTTGTTTTTTTGTGTTCGATTGAGTGATGTCCGTTGTGGTATTTCAAATATGCAAGCAGTTTTTCTTCTATAACCATTGGTGATTCTTCCATTTGTATGGACACAATGCCTTGCAGCACAACTTCTTTTAAAAGAATTTTTTCTCTTGTGTTCATTTTCAGTTTTCCCGCAACAGGAAGAAACAGAAGGTTAGCAAAGCCCACGCCGTACAATGTTGACACAAACGCAACCGCAATACCCTGTGCAAGTATATCCGGCTGTTGAATGTATCCCATAATCTGAATAAGCCCGAAAACTGCTCCGACAATCCCAAAAGTAGGTGCATAACCGCCTAACGCCTCAAACACTCTGGAGTTTATGAGTTCTTCTTCTTCATCATAAGAAATTTCAGCTTTCAAGATATCATATATCATCTGCGGATTGTTAAAATCTATGGAAAGCTGAATTCCTCTTTTCAAAAAAGGGTCTTGAATATTATCCACAAGACTGTTAAGCGCAAATAATCCCTTTACTCTTGCCTGATGGGATAAATAAATAATTTCGTCTATAACTTTCATGTGAGAAGGCTGTTTATCTAAAAACACGTCAACAGAAGACCTGAGGGCATTCATTAAAATTGACGGTTTAAAGTTTACTATTGCAGCACAAAAAGTTCCCCCGAGCACTATCATAACCGCAGAAGGCTGCAGCAAAGATACCATCGAAGCTCCGTCAGCTTTGTGTGATGCCAGTATTAAAATTACAGCCGCAAAAATAGCTATTATTGCCGAAAAATTCAAAACCTACCTCTCAATTATTAAACATCCCATGGTCTGTTCAGGCATAGATAACACCTGCAATAATATCATTCCACATTTTTAATACTGGGAATATCCATCAAATAATGTATTTTTTAAGCTTGATTTTTAATGACAATATCCATAAAAAAAGATATAATAATCTAAAAATTACTTTTTAATAAGGAGATTTATATGTTAAAAAATAAAAAGACAATGACAGCATTTACTCTCGCAGAAGTTCTTGTAACACTGATGATTATCGGTGTTATCGCTGCAATGACAGTACCGACACTTAAAAGAAATGCTGATATGGAAGAATATGTTGTCGGTTGCAAAAAAGCATACTCTACAATATCGAATGCCACAAAAATGATAGAAATGGATCACGGTGATGTGAAAAGATGGGGTAATATTGACAGCGGAGATGAAGCAATTCAAAAGGTATATAATTATTACAGTGAACATTTAAATATTATAAAATCATGCCCTCCTAATACTGCAGGATGCTGGCAGCAAGCAACATCATTAAACGGAAACAAGGCAGGAACTGCATACGGTATAGGGACAAATACTATAACCTTTACTACTGCTGATGGTATGCACTGGTGCTTTGACGGTATAGGTACAGGAGAAGTGGGTGTAGCAAATGCTCCATCCGGCAGTCTTGGCATGTGGGTAGACATTAACGGTGACAAGAAACCGAATCAGGTAGGTTCCGACATATTTGTTTTTGTACTTGACCCCAATAGAGGTGTTGTACCGGGCGGTACAGACAACAATTCAGCTAATTGTGAATCTGGCTACAAAGGTTGGGATTGTGCTGCAAAAGTAATAAAAGAAGGCAAAATTACATATTAACACACATTACTTACACCGGAAAGCATATTTCGGCTTACAAAAAATATCTTTTTTATATGTTGACATTTTATAGACAAATGTCTATAATAAAATTATGTTAAACAAAAACTTAAGCAGCAAACAAAAAAACTTCTTTGACAACCTTAAAAAACTGTACGGGAAAGAACCTCTCCCCAGTTTTGAAAAAATTGCACAAGACTGCGGCTTTAAACACAAAAACTCGGTCTGGCAATATTTTAAAAAACTAAAAGAAATTGACCTGATTAAAGAAAAAAACGGAAATTTTTTTATTAATCCGGAATGTTTCGGGGCAATACTCTTTTCCTCTGCGGTTAGAGCTGGATTTGCAACGGTAGCAGAAGATTCAATAGAAAAAAGAGTTTCACTGGATGAAAGTTTTGACTTAGA
Organism: Candidatus Gastranaerophilales bacterium; assembly: GCA_944324245.1. GTDB lineage: Bacteria > Cyanobacteriota > Vampirovibrionia > Gastranaerophilales > Gastranaerophilaceae > Limenecus. Next base: position 3,651 of record CALUVO010000012.1, read on the forward strand.
CAACCCTTCCGTATTTATGTTTACGGTATCAGGTGATTCCATGGTAAATGCGGGTATTTTTGAAGGAGATAAAGTCATTGTCAAAAAAACGCCTTATGCAAAAGACGGAGACATAGTTCTTGCTTTTGTGGACAATGGCTATACCCTAAAGACCTACCGTCAGAAAAACGGCAAGATATGGCTTCAACCTGAAAATCCGGCATATCCTGTAATAGAACCGAAAGAATCTCTTACAATTTTTGGCGTTGCTACAGGGATAACAAGACAGTTGTAAATTAAATCCAAGATATCCTTCCTAATAAATAAAAATTAAAACCTTTAAAGGCGGCGGAGCCACATCATATCAAAATACTCCGCCGGTTTTTTTTGTTTGAGACGGCTGTCTAATTTAGTGCCACAGCTGCCGCATGCTAACCGAAGCCAGCACCTGCGATACTATATTAGATTAACACAAGCCGTACGCATCATGATGCCCTCGGGTACAAGCGAGGTCACACTCAAACACACTCAGACAAAATATCATACTTTAGTTTTGCAAATTTCTAACTTTTTGACAATATATAACACTCCTGAAAAGCCGTAGTATATATGTGTGAAGGGAACACCATCCCCCTTAAAGATACTGATTGCAATGTTTTTAAGCAATCTGCTTTATTGCCATCCAAGCAGAATGCTTATTTAAGGTTGCACACAGAGTATACACGGAAGTTACAAAAAACTCTCTCAGAAAGGAGCTAGTTATGCCTATTATTGTAAACACCAACATTACCGCGTTAAAAACGCAAAAAAGTTTGAACAGTGCAACAAGCACTCTTGAACAATCATTAGAAAGAATGTCAACCGGTTTAAAAATCAACAGAGCCGGAGATGACGCTGCAGGCTTGTACGTAGCAACAGGTTTGAACACACAAATCAGGGGTTCAAAAGTAGCACAGGACAACGTAGAAACAGGGAACAACGTTCTCTCTATTATGGAAGGTGACTTAGACGTTATCTTAGACAACCTTAACCGTATAAGAGACCTGACCGTACAAGCCGCAAACAGCGTATATAGTGAAGATGCCATGACAGCTATGGCAGACGAAGTTAAACAGCGTCTTTTGGAAATCAACAGGGTTTCCGATGCTTCCAACTTCAACGGCTTAACATTATTGGACGGAAATTCAAACCTTGCGGACCAGGGTTTGAGACTTCAGGTAGGTGCAAACGCTGACGAAGCAGGCAACTGTATTAAGATAGAAGCGGAATTCTTTGCTAAATTGAATTCTTCTACACTTGGTGCTAAAACTACAGAAGGTATTCAGCTTGACTCCGGCATCGATGCAAAAAAAGGTCTGGCAGGCGGAGACACAGCAGAGACAATGACAAACGTAAATGCTGCATTCGCAAGTGCAAGTGCTGCAGCACAGTATATCAACATGTTAGATACAGCTATCAACGATATCTCTAACAAGAAAGCAACAATCGGTGCTACAATGAACAGACTTGATGCAGCTGCTTCTTCACTTACAACAACAATCGAAAACAACACAGCTGCTAAATCAACAATTATGGACGCAGATATTGCTGAAGAATCTGCAGAATATACAAAAGCACAAATCCTGCAGCAGACATCATCCGCACTATTGGTACAGGCAAACGCACTGCCTCAAATCGCAATCAGCCTTGTACAAGGTTAATCATAACACTAAAGTTAACGATATATTATTTTACACACTTCTTTCTGAGCCCGCGTATGCGGGCTCTTATTTATTATATTATGTCTGAGGCCGCCTCAGACAAATTATGGAACATATACAAGAATGACGTGGATTTTATCTAATCTAGTGTCGCAGTTGCCGCCGGCTGTCTTGAAATCTGACGTTCGGTAAAAGCGTGGTTTTCCCTCACAAGGGGCGTTCCCTCTCTTCGTTCGGTCAGCCCCGTCTGATTCCGCTGTCTTGTTTTTCTCGGACATAGTATTTGTGGATTTCGTTATATAAGTCCAGCAAGAAAACTATTGTCATTTTATGAGTTTTGTGTATAATTTTATTAGCAGCTGTTAATAAAGGTTTTTGGCTGCGGTGTTACTTTTAAACGGAAGAGCTGTTTGGACTTAATCTTTTTTAAGTTAACTCTTTTGTTTATATGTTTGTCAGAACGGCAGTTCCTCCCTTCTGATAGGATTTATTAATATTTTACAAAATGAACGTTTGCAAATTTAATTACAAATATATTAAGGACAAAGCCACCCCCGGAAGCTGGAGAAGGGGATATGAAGGTTACCAGAAGGGTATTGTAATGTCTTACGATACCAAAATTGCCGGTGTTGACGCAAAGGTAAAAGGCAATTTTAAAGACGCTTACGAAACAAGCCTTACCTTCACCAAAAACGGAGTAAAAGCTGATTGCAGCTGTCCTTTAAAAGAAGAATGGTGTAAACACGCAATAGCCGTAGGTTTAAAGGTTATAGAAGACAAAGTTTATGATGAATACTTGGAGCGTGTTCATAAAGTTCACCTTGAGTACCCTGATGAATATGTAGAGCCTGTTGAAAACCCCACAGGAAGATATGTGTTTCATTTTAACCCGAAAAGAAGACAAAATTTCTTCTCTATACTTGTTATGGACAGAGAAACAGGCAAGGTTATCAGAGACTTAGAGGCTATTTTAAGGGCAATTATCGAACTTCAAAGAACAGACAAATCTTTCATCTTAAACGAAGAAGAAAAAGTTGATATAGCTATATTTCAGCTGCTTTTACAGCGTTCTCGCCTTGATAAAAAAGCGGGCTGGTACGATGTACCTATTGCAAAGTTTGACGGATTTTTCCAGCTTTTAGCAATGGCGGAAGAAGTTATAGACGGCAAAACAAAAGAACGTCTGCGTTTTGATAATCAGGAATGGCAGCTTGAACTCTCTGTTAACTTTTCCATGGTCGGAAATGTTCTGTTGTCACTGACATGGGAGCGTCCTGACGGCAGCGACTCTTATCCTTTTGAAGAAATAAGATATTTTTCAAGACAGCTAAAGTGGGGCAGGTACAAAAACGTAATTTTCCCAACTTCTACACCTGTTTCAGCTTTGCCTCAAAGTCTTATCAAAGCAAGCTTTACTGATGTAAAAGATGCTGACGGTGCAAAATTTTTGTATGAAGAACTCCCGAAACTTCAAAAGGTTATGAAGGTAAATGTCTCTGAAGCAATTGAAAAACTGTTTCTGGAACAAAAACCGCCTATAAATGTTGTTACTCTGGGATTGGATTATGACGGTTCTTTGAAAGCTGAACTTGAGTTTGAATATGACGGAACCCGTGTTCCTTATTCAAAACACACTGAAAAAACACCTTATGTAACAATAAAAAAACCGGAACAGGATTTATTGTACTGGGTGAAACGTAACCCCCAGCACGAAGAACAGGCTTATCAAATGCTTCTTGCATGTAAATTTGCACCCATGCAGACAAACAACCTTGCTCTGGAAAAAGAAAACGCAATAGATTTTTACAACTATTACATACAGCAGGCAGGCGAAGGCTGGAAGTTTGAAGAAAAAGACGACATGTCCTTTTTCAAACTTACAAAAGACCCCTTTGAACTCTGTGCTGATATAGATTTTTCAGTTGATTCCACAGACAGTTTTGACATTGAACTCTACGGCAGAGTGGGAGAAGAAATAATTCCGTTTGATGATGTATATGCATTGACTCTGGATAACAGCAAGTATGTAAGAATTAAGAATCTTGGATTTGCGGAAGTTCCCACTATGGATGTATATTCTTTGATGAGAGCTTTTAACACCTTTGATGTATACAAAAATGACGACAATAAATACATAGTAAAAACTTACAGAGCAGGTCTTTTGTCAGAGATGGAAAATCTCGGAATGAAGATAAAAATGAGCCGCAGATTTTCAAAATTCTGGAAACAGATTTCTACCTTCTCCACAATGGATGTTCCGTCTTTGCCTAAAGGTATTAAGGCAGATTTCAGAGAATATCAGACAAGAGGTTTCGGCTGGCTGTGGTTTATGTATCAGTACGGCTTAAACGGTATTCTTGCGGATGATATGGGTCTCGGTAAAACATTGCAGGCGCTGGCATTGCTTCAAAAAGCAAAAGAAAAAAACAAAAAAGCACCGAATCTTGTTATTTGCCCGACTTCTGTTGTATTTAACTGGGAAAATGAAATCGAAAAATTTGCTCCCGGGCTCACATGTCTTAAATTAAGCGGTACGGAAAGAAAAGATTTATTCAAAGAAATTCCTAAATACGATGTTGTAATAACAAGCTATGCGCTGATAAGACGTGATATTGCAAAACTCAAAAAACATGAGTTCAGATACGTGATACTTGATGAATCACAGAATATCAAAAATGCTGAATCTATTACTGCACAGAGTGTTAAACAGTTGAACTGCAAGCACAAACTTGCGCTGTCCGGTACACCGATTGAAAACAGGCTTGAGGAGTTGTGGTCAATATTTGATTTTCTTATGCCGGGATTTTTGTTTGACAAGAGCGAATTTAATTACCGCTATGTTACACCGATTATGGAACGTGAGGACAAAACTGTTGAAAAACGCTTGAAATCACAGATTTATCCGTTTATCCTGCGCCGTATGAAAAGAGATGTTGCAAAAGATCTTCCGGATAAAATCGAAAACGTTGCATACTGCGAACTTACACCGGAACAAAAAGATTTTTACCTCGAAGTTATGGATTCCACAAGAGAAGAACTCTTCAAATCTATCGAAGAAAAAGGTATCGAAAAAAGCAGAATGTCTATATTCTCTGCGCTTTTGCGCCTGAGACAGATATGCTGCCACCCGAGACTTTACGACAAAGAAAATGTAAAAGGCATAAAAGAATCCGGCAAGTTCGAACAACTGAAAGTAATGCTCGAAGAAATTATCTCGGAAGGTCACAGAGTATTATTATTCAGCCAGTTTGTCGATATGCTTGATATTATTAAAGAATGGCTTGTAAAAGAAGACATCAAACATGAATACCTGACAGGAAGCACAAAAGATCGTCAGGAAGTGGTTGAACGCTTCAATTCAGACCCGACAATACCTATATTCTTAATCAGTCTGAAAGCCGGCGGTACCGGATTGAACCTGACAGGTGCGGATTATGTAATTCATTACGACCCATGGTGGAATCCGGCTGTTGAAGATCAGGCTACAGACAGAGCTTACCGTATCGGTCAGACAAAGAAAGTGTTTGTATACCGTATGATTACAAAAGGTACGGTTGAAGAAAAAATTCAAAAACTTAAATCCAGAAAAAGAGACCTTGTTGACAGCGTAATTTCTGTAGACAGAAATATCGGCAAGTCTCTCACTTACGAAGATTTGAAAGACATCTTCTCGTTGGATTAATATACAAGAATGACGTAATAAGAGTTATTCTGAGGTTTTTAGCCGGAAGAATCTTTTTTATCTGGATAAGTTTTTGGAAATTTTGGGTTGAATTTGTTATATAAATCCTTTTCTTGCAAGTGTGCTGAAAGCTATGGTATTATTAATCTATGAAAAAAATAATAAGCAATCTTGTGGTAATGACTCTCGGTGCAATGATAGCAGCATTTGCACTCGAAGCTTTTTTAATACCGAACAAAATTATTGACGGCGGAATTCTCGGTATTTCGATTATGACGAATTATAAAACCGATTTTCCTCTTGGCTGGTGCATATTTTTGCTGAATCTGCCTTTTATATTCCTTGCTTTGCAAAAAATGGGCAAAGCCTTTGTTGCATTCACTTTTTATGCGGTATCGGTTCTGTCAGTCGGAGTATCTTTTATGCCTGTCTGGTTGAATCACAAACACGTATCAGACCCGTTTCTTGCCTGTATTTTTGGCGGGCTTATACTGGGGGCAGGTGTAGGGCTTGTTTTGAGAAGCAATTCCTCTCTTGACGGTACAGAAATATTGTCCATAAGGCTTTCTAAAAGATGGGGCTTTTCCGTAGGTGAATTTATAATGTTTTTTAACCTGTTTATCTTTACCGCAGCAGGTTTTGTATATAATGACTGGCGAAGCTCAATGTATTCAATGATTTCATATTTTATTGCATACAGGGTGATTGATATCGTAATAGAAGGCCTTAACGAGTCAAAATCCGTACGGATTGTTACGGAAAAACACACCGATATCGGCAATGCAATAATGGAAAATTTTGATATAAGCGTTACTTATCTCAAGGCAAGAGGCGGTTACTCCGGACAGGAAAAGAAAATTATTTTTTGCGTAATAAACAGGCTGGAAATTGCAAAGCTCAAACAGCTTGTAAAAAACCTTGATGAATCAGCTTTTATAACCATAGAAAATGTGCATGAAGTAGACGGCGGGCGAGTAAAAAAACACGGACATTTTTAATGTTAATTTGATAATAGAAAACAGTAATAAAGCTGCTACTTATAACAGTAGCAGCTTTATCATATATTTTTCCGATTTTTTAAGAATTATTCTGCGGATAAAAGTTGTCTATCAGGCTTGAAGGTTCTGAGTCTGAATCTTCATTACCATAAAATACACTCATTGAGCTTGGTTTAAAAGATTGATATTCTGTTTTTAATTTTTCTTCATCAGCTTTCAGATTGAAAGCTTGAATTTCTGCATTTGTTACCCTACCGTCTTTGTTTGTATCAATCTGGTTAAAGTATGTAAGAACATTGTTCAACATTTCGCTTCCGCCCATACCGCTTGAGCATAGCTGACATAGCTCTTGATAGGTAAGACCGTTTTGGGAAAGTTTTGATGTTAAATTGTTCATATCATCAGAGCTGATTGTTCCGTCACCGTCCTGATCAATGGCGGAAAAGTTGGAAGACAAAAATTGTGCAAAAGTTGTGTTGTAACCAAGCTGGCTTAATACAGTATTTGAGGGATTTGTTAAATCTTCTATTGTTATCCCTCCAGAGTTGGAGCTGTTTTTTGCCAAAATTGAGTAAGTGTTTTGCAAACCTGTAAGTGCATTTGCAAATAAAGCCTGACCATTCATTAATGACATTTGTATGTCTCCTTTACTTTTTGCATATTATTGTCCATATATAGTTTAAGTTTTTTTTTGCAAAAGTAAACCGTTTAGTTAATGTATTTTACATAAATAAACCGCCTATAAATAGGCGGTTTATAAAAAATTGGGTGTGCGAATATGTGTAAGTAATAATATAAAAATGATAGATTTGTAGATTTGATTATTAATTATTGACTAAGGATTAAGAAAATACTTTGAAAGTTCTTTCAATGTTCTTTTCCATAACTTTCTTAACAGAATCGATTTCTGTATCACAAGCTTTTTGCTGAGTTTCAACTTGATTTAAGTCGTTTTGCAATCTTTTTT
>CALUVO010000013.1 GCA_944324245.1 Candidatus Gastranaerophilales bacterium
CCTCGCTTGTACTCAAGAGTATCCTGATATGTACGGCTCGTAAACTCGCCTACATCTCAAGCTAGGAGTGGTACACACTCTGCCGAAGAAACAATTAAGTATTGTTTCTGAGAGGTAGACCCCATGCGCTTGTTGACTGTGCCGGACTTGTTGTTAAATATTGAACTTGCTTATTGCACAGGTTCAACAAGCGGATTTGCCTTCTTTTCTTAGCGAGCTAAGGCGAGCTAAAGAAAATGGCGTCACGGCAAAACTGCAAACAATTAAAAACAATTATGGTTTGTAAATAGTGACCGGACGGGTGAAACCCGGAGAGCGAGGACATTGAGCCGGCTTGTGCAAAGCACAAAAGGCGAAACTGTCCGAGCGTGAAGAAAATCCAAGACGTAGTCGGAGTCGGTTGACGATATGAAATTTATCGTCTACATCCCTTATAAATCACGATGTAATTTTTCAAAATTTGTTTTTGAAAACTTTCGGGGACATCTTCAAACTTCACAACATCAATAAGAAATGGAATATTGCTTTCTTCCAAGGCAGATTTTAATTTTACTAAATCTCCCTCGCCGACAAGTGCAAGGTCAAGGTCACTGCCTTCGTGTGCAGTACCGTCTACTCTGCTTCCGTAAGCAATGACTTCACAGTTTGGCGAAACTGTCTTAAAAATAGATTTTAATTCATCCAAAAATTTCTGCTCAATAAAGATTTTAGTCATTTTGAATAACCTGTATAAGATTCTGTGTGTCTTGCACAAAATCATCAATGAGAACAAGTGTATCTTTGGCAAATTGCTCACCGTAATCGTGCGCAGTAGAATTTCTGTTGTCACGGTATTTGAACCATCTTTCAACTTCTTCTGCGTGCAAAAGCGAGTGTTTTGCTGCATAACGGAATAAATCTTTAAACGTAAGCGCATCAACAGCTTTTTTTGACGAAAAATACGGAGTTAGTTTTTTTCTTAAAAGTTTTGCGCTCTGCTCAATTGTCATTTCAAAACCTTTAACGAGTGAGTTTCTGTACATTTCAAACTCTATAGAGCCCTCTTCATTTTGTTTTAAAAGCTCATAAGATTTTTTGAGGGTCAAAAGACATTTGTTTAAATATTCGGTATTAATTTCACTCATTGATTTTAACCTTAAACATTATGCTATCTAATATTAGCACAATTTCAGGCAAAAATTAATTTTATTTCTTCTGTTTTTTACATATAATTCTTTTTATGGAAAATAAAAATTTTAACCAAAAAGTTTATATAGAGACAATGGGCTGCCAGATGAATAAATCCGATACGGAAAGAATCCTCGGTATGCTTTCTCATTTTGGTTATGAAGAAACAACAGAACCTAAAGAAGCGGATTTGCTGATGGTAAACACCTGCTCTATTAGACAACTTTCCGCAGATAAAGCATACAGCCTTGTCGGTGTGTGGGGTAAATGGAAACAGGAAGAAAGACAAAAAGAGCTTCAGGGTAAGCCCTTTAAGAATATCAAAATTGCCTTTTGCGGATGTGTAGCGCAGCAGGATAAAGAAAAACTACTAAAACGCTTCACGTACGTAGATTTAGTCTTTGGCACAAACAATGTTTACGAACTTCCGGAATTAATCAAAAGAATAAACGAGGGGGAAAGAGTCTGTGCTACAAACGAAACTCCGAAGAAATTTACAGACGGCGAAGAAGAAGCAAAATATGAAATTAAAAGGGCAAAAAGCCTGAATGCATGGATTCCGATTATGGAAGGCTGCAACAATTTTTGTACCTACTGTATAGTCCCTTTTACAAGAGGAAGAGAAAGAAGCAGAAAACCTGCCGAAATTTTAGAAGAAACCAAAAAAGCAATACAAGAAGGATTTAAGGAGATTACACTGCTCGGGCAGAATGTTGACAGTTACGGCAAGACCCTTGACAAAGACAGAGATTATGACGGCAGAGAGGTTACTCTGGCTAACCTGCTTCGGGACTTGAATAAAATAGAAGGAAAATTTAGAATCCGTTTTGTGACATCTTACCCGACAGATATTACCGATGATTTGATTCAAGCGGTAAAAGAATGTGACAAGGTATGCGAATTTTTCCATATTCCTATGCAGTCAGGCAATTCAAAAGTGTTGAAAGAAATGAACCGCAGATACAATAGAGAAGAATACGGGCAGATTGTAAAAAAAATCCGTGACACTTTTGAAAATGTAGCAATAACCTCAGATTTTATAGCAGGATTCCCAGGAGAAACAGAAGAAGAGTTTATCGATACTCTGAGTGCAATAGATGAATTTGAACTGGATTATTCCAATACAGCGGCATATTCTCCAAGAGTAAAAACAAAAGCAGCAAAATGGACAGACAAGTTTATTGACGAAGAAACAAAATTTGAAAGACTTGCCCGTTTGAATGAAAAAAATAGAGAAGCCTGCTTAAAATCAAATGAAAAATGTATAGGAAAAACCTTTGAAATTCTTGTTGAGTCATTTGAGGATAAAGACGGAAAAATTATTCTGGCCGGCAGAGCAAGAAATAATAAAATAGTCCATTTCAAAGGTGACAAAAATCTTGTCGGAGAATTTGCCAACGTAAAAATAACAGGCGCCAGCACATGGCATCTCAGAGGAGAACTGTAAATGAATTCAGCCGTATACAAAAGGCTTTGTGCTTTGTTTATTATCATGGCATCAGTTTGTCTGCCTGCTTTTTCAATGAAAGTAATTAACAAGATAGACTGGAATCAAAAAAGAAAAGCGGAATTTATTGGCATAGAGGACGCGCTGGAAGTGAAAATAAAAGTAGACCGTTTACTTGGACCGGCTTATGTCTCAAATCTTAACTGTCACGAATACAGCAGGGTATATGCTCTGAAAAGCAGCGGCGGAAATATTTATCTTCGTCCGAGAAGACGTTCTGTCAGAATCAGCAGAGAACCTACCGTTTATTTATTAAAAATTTTCAGGGAACACAAGGATAATATCTATTTCAAACCTAACGGAGTCGGACTTTTCGGAAACCTTGTAGGCGAGTTTTATATAGGCAATGACAGTCTCAGCAAGCACATGGTGGATGCCGGTTATTGCGATTATGTAAAATAATATTGTATAATTCTCTAAAAGAATATCTGCTGTACTATAAGGAAGATGAATATGTTAAAAAAATGTGTGTTTATACTGTTAGCAACAATTATAGCAGCAACACCTGTTTTTGCTGCAAAAAATATAGGCGGAATGCCAAACGGAAAAATAAAAGTAAGATTAATAGATGCTTATAATGCAACAACTTACAAAGTTGAATTGCCGGACAATACAAATACCGTTGTTTTTCTCTCCAATATAGATTGCAACGAGTATCAAATGCAGCGCACATTCAGAACAGCCAACGGATATCGTTATATCAGACCTGTCGGAACTAAGCATTTTGTCAATAACAGAGCAGTAAATTATGTAGGACGTTTCGCATTCTTACGTTCCAATAATGTATATTTTCAAGCACTCGGCAGTGGTGTAAACGGTTATCCTGTCGGAGAATTATATATTAATGATATGAATCTGGGTGCAAATCTTGTCGAAAAAGGTTATTGCACTTACATTCGATAATATAATATACTTATTAATATAGATTTTTAAAAGGAGAGTTCTATGAATATGCGATTTGATGCAGGTGAAATTATTACGGCAATGATTACGCCGATGGACAAAGACAGAAACGTTGATTACAAATCGCTTGAAAAACTCGTAGAACATCTCATTTCAACAGGGACCGAAAGCATCCTTGTTGCAGGAACTACAGGTGAATCCCCGACATTGACACACGATGAAGAAGTTGAAATTTTTAACTTTGTAAAAAATGTTGCAAACGGCAGAGCAAAACTTATTATGGGAGCAGGCTCCAATTGTACAAAAACAGCTGTTATGGCAACAAATAACGCAAAACAATGCGGCGCTGATGCAATACTATCAGTAGTTCCGTATTATAATAAACCTTCTCAAAAAGGTCTTATTGCTCATTTTTCAACTATTGCAGAGTCTACTGATTTGCCGGTTCTTTTATACAATATTCCGGGCCGTACCGGTATTACAATGAAACCGGAAACAATCGCACATCTGGCGCAAAAGCATAAAAACATCTTTGCCGTAAAACAAAGTCTGGCTGATATGGATATTATCACGGAAACAAGAAGATTGTGCCCCGAAGATTTTGTGATTTATTCCGGTGATGACAGTCTTACACTGCCGATGGTTTCTGTCGGCGCACACGGTGTAATCTCCGTTGCTTCTCATATTATCGGTAAACAAATGCACGAAATGCTAAACCTTTACAAATCAGGTAAAGTTACAGAAGCTACAAAAATGCACTTAAAACTCTATCCGTTATTCAAAAAAATCTTTATGGCACCCAATCCTGTTCCTGTCAAAGAATGTCTCAAACAAATGGGTATTATCGAAAACTATGTAAGACGTCCTCTTGTCGAACTCGATGAAGACGAAAAACAGGAACTTCTTTCTGTTTTAAAAAATTATATTTAAACGAACTTGTATCAAATAAATAAACAGAAGCCTGCAGCTTTGCCGCTCCAAATGCTTCAAAATAAAAAAGGAGGGTTTTTAACCTTCCCTTTTTATTTTATAAACACCAATTACTGATTAATCTTTGCCGTTTATTGCATTCAGACAATCCTGACAGATTCTGCCGTGCTCTCCGTAATCAGAAAGCTCTCTGTACTTCCAGCATCTATCGCATTTTTCGCCATGTGCTTCTGTTACGTAGATAGTGTAATCATCTTCCGTATATTCATTCAGCACATTATCAGGTGCTTTTTCCGTAAGTTCCGCCTGTGATGTAATGAATATATTAGGCAGCTCTTTTGCGTAGTGTTTCAAAAGCGTATGGTCGCCGCCTTTTACATATACAGCAACTTCGAGCGAACTTCCTATTTTTTTGTCAGCTCTTAAAGGCTCAATTGCCTTTGTGACTATTTCTCTTAATTTTAATATTTTTGTAAATTCTTTTTCTATTTTTTCGTTAGCCCATTTTGCATTTGTTACAGGCCAATCTGCAAGCAGAATACTTTCCAGATTGTTTCTTTGCTTTTCAGGAGTGTTCTGCCAGATATCTTCAGCCTGATGAGGCATTACAGGTGCCAGCATTCTTGTCAATGCCTGTGATATTTCATACATAACTGTCTGGCATGCACGTCTTGAGAGTGATTTTTTGCCAGCTGTATACAATCTGTCTTTTACAATATCCAGATAGAATGAGCTTAAATCTGCCGCAGCAAAGTTTTGCAGGTGCTGGAAGTACTTATAAAATTCGTAATTTTCAAATGCTTCCGTAACATTTGCAATAAGGTTGTTTAATTTATGCAGCGCAAATTTATCAATAGCTTTCAAATCTTTATAGAAAACATAATCCGCTATCGGGTCAAAATCATAAAGATTACCCAGAAGGAATCTTGAGGTATTTCTCATCTTTTTAAAGATTTCAACCATCTGCTTAATAGCAGTATCACCGATTCTTACATCGTTTCTGTAATCCACAGAAGCTGCCCACAATCTCAAAACATCAGCTCCGTAGAGTTTTATAATATCCTGAGGCGCAACAGTGTTGCCAAGAGATTTACTCATCTTTTTACCTTCAGCATCCAGAACAAAACCGTGTGTCAATACGGTCATATAAGGAGCGCGTCCGGAAGTTGCTACAGCCGTAAGAAGTGATGACTGGAACCAGCCTCTGTGCTGGTCTGAGCCTTCCAGATACATTTCAACCGGCAAATGTCCGAGTTCTTTATATCTTTTTTCCACTACCGCACGGTGTGTGATACCGGAATCAAACCATACATCCATGATATCTTTTTCTTTAAGGAAACGTCTGCTTCCGCAGTGAGGACATTTAAACGCTGTAGGAAGAAGGTATTTTGCTTCTTCTTTTGCCCAGATATCAGAAGATTCTTTTTCAAATATTTTTGCAAGGTTTTCAATCGTTGCAGGAGTAACAATAGCCTCTCCGCAATCCTTGCAATAAAATACAGGAATCGGTACTCCCCAGACTCTTTGTCTGGAAATACACCAGTCTGTACGAGAAGCAACCATGTTAGAAATTCTCTGCTCGCCGGAAGCCGGAATCCACTGAACATTGCTTATTTCTCTTAATGCTTCTTCTCTGAATTTGTCTACTTTTACAAACCATTGAGGAGTTGCTCTGTAGATTACGGGGTGCTTGCATCTCCAGCAGTGAGGATAACTATGCGTAATTTCTTTGTGTCCGAGAAGTGCCCCTGCAGCATCCAGACGTTCAAGAACAACTTTGTTGCCGTCTTCGTAGTAGATACCTTTCATATCCTCGACTTCGTCAGTCCAGTATCCTTTTGCATCAAGAGGCGACAAGACATCTATTCCGTACTTCTGGCAGACTTCCCAGTCCTCAAGACCGTGCCCCGGAGCCGTATGTACACAACCTGTACCGGCATCCAGAGTAACGTGGTCGCCCAGTATTACCTGACTCATTCTGTCATAAAGCGGATGTTTTGTTTTCATGTTTTCAAGGTCTTTTCCGCCGACAGTACCTAAAATAGTTATGTCTTTTTCATCAAAAGCATTGTCTGCAACAAATGCATTTACAAGATCCGTTGCTATAATATAAATTTCATCCGTATACTGAACAAGAGAATATTCAAACCTTTCATTCAAGCAGATTGCAAGGTTTGAAGGAATTGTCCAGGGTGTTGTTGTCCAGATAACAGCATATATTTTGTTTTTGCTTTGTATACCAGCAAGTTCTTTAATCTTAAGAGAATCTACTTCTCTAAATTCAAATTTTACATAAATTGCGGTAGATGTGTGGTCTGCGTATTCCACTTCCGCTTCTGCAAGTGCAGTTTCGCATTTCGGGCACCAGTAAACAGGTTTCAAACCCTTTTCGATATATCCTTTCTGGTACATTTCACCAAAAATTCTGACCTGTTCCGCTTCTATTTCTGGCGAAATAGTTACATAAGGATTTGACCAGTTGCCCCATACCCCGAGACGTCTAAAATCTTCTTCCTGTCCGTGAAGGTTTCTTAAAGCAAATTCTCTGCATTTTAGGCGGAGTAAATATTTTGAAACAGCTTCTCTTCCGCCTTCAATAGTTTTTACAACCGCATTTTCAATAGGCAGCCCGTGTCCGTCATATCCGGGGACATAAGGAGAGTAATATCCGCCTAAAGATTTATATTTAATAACAATGTCTTTTAGAATTTTGTTTAAAGCTGTTCCAATATGAATTTTAGGAGAACTTAAGTACGGAGGCCCGTCATGGAGTACAAATTTCTTTTCAATATCTCTTTGTGCAAGATTTTTTTCGTATATTTTTCTGTCTTCCCAAAAATCCTGTATATCAAGTTCTCTGACAGGAGCATTTGCTCTCATGGCAAGTGTTGTCTGCGGCAGATTCAGTGTATCTTTAAACTCAAATTCTTTTTTATCCGACATTTCGTCCCTCTATTCATTAATATTGTAGTAATTATAATTTTATATTAAAAATCTTAAGAAAAAAAGCGGCTATAAACCTTTGTATTGAATCATTGAAGTAACTTCAACACCTTCAAGTTTTTTTCTTCCGCCGAGATCGGAAAGTTCAATAATAAACCCTGCACCGACTACATTTGCACCGGCTTTTTTAAGTAATTTGCAAGCCGCATCAACCGTTCCGCCTGTTGCCAGCAAATCATCAATAACAAGCACATTTTTGCCGGGTTCTACAGCATCTGCATGCATTTCAATTTTATCTGTACCGTATTCCAGTTCATATTCCTGAGAAATTGTGTCTGCAGGAAGTTTACCCGGCTTTCTTATCAAAATGAAACCGGCTCCGAGTTTGTATGCAAGAGGCGCACCGAAAATAAAGCCTCTGGACTCAATACCGGCTACATAATCAATTTTTTTATCTTCATACTGCTGTACAAGAAAATCAATCATAAACTGCATTGCTTTTGCATCTTTTACTGCAGTTGTAATGTCTCTGAAAACAATTCCTTTCTTGGGGAAATCAACAATATCTCTAACCTTTGATTCTACATAATTTTGCATCTTTTTCTGTTCTCTTCCTTTTCTTCTAGTGTAGTGCCTGTTCTATATCATTTATTATATCATCAACATCCTCAAGACCAACAGACAGCCTCATAAAATCATCGGATATCCCGCAGGCTTTCAGCTGTTCATCATTAAGCTGCCTGTGTGTTGTAAGACACGGATATGTGATAATAGAGCGCGAATCACCGATATTTGTTGCATGTATTAATAGTTTAACATTTTCTATAAACTTAATACCCGCATTTTTCCCGCCTTTTATACCAAAACTTATAATAGAAGAAGCACCCTTCGGCATATATTTCTGTACAAGAGGATAATATTCATTCCCCTCAAGCCCGGGATAGTTGACCCACTCTATTTTCGGATGATTTTTAAGATGTTTTGCAACTTTTAATGCAGTATCAGATACCCTCTTCATTCTAAGAGGAAGAGTTTCCAGCCCCAGAAGCGTAAGATAAGCATTAAAAGGGCTTGTGCAGCAGCCAAGGTCTCTCAATAACTGTCCTCTGGCTTTTACTATATATGCCGCTTTTCCGAAAGATTCAGTATAACTGAGCCCGTGATATGACTCATCAGGTTCCACAAGTTCGGGGAATTTTCCTGATTTTTTCCAGTCAAAATTTCCTGAATCGACTATTATACCGCCCATTGAATTGCCGTGCCCCGAGATGTATTTTGTCGTGGAATGAACAACAATATCAGCACCCCATTCAAAAGGCCTGCAAAGATACGGCGAACATACGGTATTATCTACAATTAAAGGTATATTGTAGGCATGTGCCGCCTGTGCAGCAGCTTCTATATCAAGAACATTGAGCTTGGGGTTGCCCAGCATTTCCGTAAATATACACTT
Organism: Candidatus Gastranaerophilales bacterium; assembly: GCA_944324245.1. GTDB lineage: Bacteria > Cyanobacteriota > Vampirovibrionia > Gastranaerophilales > Gastranaerophilaceae > Limenecus. The sequence continues at coordinate 8,904 of CALUVO010000013.1, forward strand.
TGTGTTCGGGGTAATCGCTTTTTCATAATCTTCGCAGGTTTCTCCTTTTACAAAAATCGTATTTATCCCGAGTTTTCTAAGAGTTGTATTTAAAAGATTAAATGTCCCTCCATACAAAGTAGAAGATGCCACAACATCATCGCCTGCTTTTGCTATATTCAATACAGCTATTAAAGATGCAGACTGTCCGGACGATACAGAAAGTGCGCCAATACCTCCTTCGAGTGCGGCAATACGTTCCTCCAGCACCTGTGTTGTAGGGTTGGAAATCCTTGTATAAATATCTCCGGACGTTTTCAAATCAAATAAATCAGCGGCATACTGTACGTTATCAAAATCAAACGCCGTTGTCTGGTATATCGGCACGGGGATACAGTGTCTGTTATCTTTGGCTTTATGAGCACCCTGAACGGCTATTGTGTCAAAATTCATTTTATCTTCTCTCCAACTCTTCTTAAAAGTAAAACAGAATTAAATCTGACCTCTTAAATTGGTTTTAATAATGTCTGAAACCCATGGTACATAGCTGTCAGAGCCTCTGAGAACACCAATAATAAGATAAATAATGAACAAACAATATACAAAAGTTATTATTGAAAATCCGAGAATAATCGGAGTATTCATAAAGAAAGTAATCATTCCTATAACATTTTTCAATACAGGGATATAACTCAAAAGGTTAAACAGATATGTCAGACCCGTAAATACAAGCCAGAGCGCAAACGCAATAAAGATTGACTGAAATATATGGTATTTCAAAAACGGTCTTAAATCTTTTTTCATAAGTGCAGCAATAATTATAAAGACAAACCCTATCAGAGGAAACATATATGACAGTACGGCAACTAATTTCTCAAATAATGAAGGATTATTATAGTTTCTATGATACGGCACTTTTTTCTCCTGAAGATTTCTTCTCTTTTCTGTTTATATATTCCTGAAGAATTTCTATATAAACAAGTTTATTTTCCATCGAATCCGGTTTGTATTTTAAAGCGGTTCTGTAAGTATAAATCGCGTTTTCCAAATCATTAAGCATAAAATAGGTATTGCCTATGAAGGTATAAGTTTTTGCATCCTGAGGTTGTATTTGTGATGCTTTTTTATAGCAATCCAGCGCCTCAAGATACTTGTGCCTGTCTACATATATATTGCCGAGAAGTATATATGCGTTCGGCATATCAGGTGCAATTGATATAGCCTCTTTGTATTTGTCAATAGCCATATCTATTCTGCCTGCATCGGAAAATGCTATAGCATGGCATACATATATCTGATAATATTTATCATCAATTTTATAACATTTCTGGAAAAACTTTTCCGCATTATCAAAATCTCTGATGGAGGCATAGCAGTTTGCCATGCAAATCAGTGCTTTCAGATTAGTTTTGTTAATAGAAAGCGCATTTTTCAATGTCTTAATTGCTTCTCTGTACATGTGCATAGACATTTGAGCACTGGCTTTGTTTATATAGTTTTCCGGCTCTTCAGGCTCTATGGCTATTGCTCTGTCATAGTTTACAATAGCGCTCAAATAATCCTTGTTGTCCTGATACAACAGTCCTATTGCATTAAACAAAGCCGCACTGTTGTTCTCAAGCTCCAGTGCTTTTGAATAATTCTTCATTGCTCTGTTAAAATCGTTTAATTCAGCATAAGCATTGCCGAGATTCATATAAACAGAAAAACTCTTTGACTCCAGCTCGGTTGCTCTTGAATAATAATCAATGGCTTTGTTTATATTTTTAAAATAAAAATATAAACTGCCTGCATTAATGAGAGCCTGAGAGTTAAACGGATTTATTTTCAACAGTGCTTCATAAATACCGAGAGCCTCATTAAAATTTTGCTCACCGAGATAAATTTTGCTCAGCTCAATATAATTTTCTTCATTGGCAGGATCTTTGCCAATGGCATCTATCAATTTTTCTTTAATTTCTTTTTCGTTATTGTTGTTAATTTCCATAGTAATTAATATATTACTACAATTTCTTATAAATATAAACTTTGTAAAAAACTAACCTCTTGTTTTGCTGTCGTAATTGTAGTTCTGTGTCAAATTTGTTTTTAATCGCCGGTTTTGCTCATGTTGTCTAAATAATATAAAAATCAGATGAAATAACTAGGCGTTTTACACCTATTTTGTAAATGTATGTAAATTTTTTCTAATATTACCCGCCCCGGCCGGCAAAGAAAAACATATTTCGGTTTATAATAAACATAATTTAGTTTAATAAAAATTTTTAAAGGAGAGATTATAAAATTACTGCCTGTTCAAAATTTACACACCACCGGTGTGTCAGTTTCCGCACAATCAAACACACAAAACAACACACACCCTGTACAATCCAAAATGCAGATAAGAACAGGGTATCTAAACCATGCCGCATCAAAAAACTATGCACCATCGTTCGGGTGGTTTGGTCTTGATGATTTGTTTTATTACTTTAACAGACGTTTAAATCAAAAAAGAGAAAGTGAAAAAAATGAACAAATCCGTGCTACTCAAAAAAAGGTAGTGGATGATATTGCAATTATTTCAAAAAAAATTCAATATTCCGATGTCTCAGGCAAAAGAAAAATTTGACGGATATCTAAGAATAGGCGGAATAGAACCCAAAGGTGACGGAAATGAAGTCGGACTAAATAAAGTAGTGGGCTTCTGTACTGAAAAACTAAGCCTCATAAAAGATGTAGTTGCGCCTGTTGTGGCAAAACAAACAGCAATAAAAGAAGGCAAGGAACCGCCAAATGAAATGGAAATACCAAACGGTGTGGTGTTATATGGTAAAAGAGGAACAGGCAAAAGCTTTATTGCAGAAAGCCTCATGGAGCATTTTAAACAAATAGCGGAAAAAAATGATCTGAAAATAAAGGTAGAAACAGTTAAGGGTTACGGCTGGCGTGACGGCGATGATTCCGAAGAAAACTTTAGAAAACTTGATATTGCATTCAAAATTGCAGAAGACTACCACCAAAAAGAAAACGGGCATACTATCCTTTATTTAGAAGATTTTGAGAATTTTTTGGATGATGACAAAAATCCCGTACTGTGCGCAGATTTCTATATGCATGCACTCAATTGCAAAGACAAGGGAATTACCTGGGTAGGCACTGTTTCTTCACCCAAGAAAGTTCCCGAGTGGCTTTTCAACCCTGAAATAACAAGCAATGCCATACCGGTAAAGAAAATGTCCGAACCTGAACAGTCTGCAGTTATGAGCTATTTCTGGGCCCAAAATGACAGAAAAGACGATTCAAACCATGACAGAATACTGGACTACATGAAAGATAAAAATATACAAATATATCCTCCGGCATATAGATATTTTGCAGAAGATGTAATTGAAAATTATACTAGCCGTAGAGACGCCTATCATTATAAAAAAGGTCATTATAGAGCCTCTGTTATAACAGAAGATGTAATAAAAGCATTAGACCGCAGATATGAAAATAACAACTATGCTGAGGAAAGAAATAATTTGAATGATATACTTGATACTCTTTCAAATGAACAATATATAGGAAGGATTCAGGGAAAATATGCTAAAAATAACTAACACAAACTCGGTAAACTACGGCATTTATAAAAATAAAGTTAATAAAAACTTTAAACAAACATCACCGGAAACAGTGTCTGAAAAAACACCCGGATTCACACTGACTAAAAAACAAAAAACAGTAGTTGCCGCCGGAGGCGGTGCTATTGCCGGAATCGGCGGTATTGCTGCGGCATTTAGAAACAGAAATTTTGTAAAGACTTTTAATAAAATTTTCAGGCCCTATAAACTGACAATTATGGAGACAGGCGCTCTTAAAGGACGGGATATAAGAGAGCTTAATAAAAAAAATTTTTTAGAATCTTTTATTATACGTTTACAAAAACGTGCACAGGACAGTACGCAATCTTCCAATCAAAAATATACAAGGCTTCCTCATAACGGATATGTTGTATGGGGCGAGTCCAGAGCAAAAAAAGACTTTTTTGAATGGACTGTAAATCAGCTGGAAGAAAACGGGGTTCAAATCATTGACCCCAAGCCCGGCGCAAGCCCGAAATTTACGGATGTAGCAAATACATGGGACAATTTCTTTTTCAGAGATGAAAAAGGCGCCCGTACTACAGAACAAAAAGTTGCAGACAGTTTTAAAAAAGACGGCAAGTTTAATGCTTTTGTAGTAAGAGACCTCGATAAAATCGGCAACCCGCCCAAACGGAAATATGAATATCCGGAAGCACATATATTAAATGACTCGCCGAACACTGACAGCTGTGCCGAAAAATTCGGCTTAATACTTGCATACAGCGCAGATGACATAGGCAAACTGGAAGCGGGTACAATAAGAGCCGGCAGGGCAGGAGACCATTACCATATAATTCCGTATGAGGATGAGCCGCTTGATGTGTGGATTAAATATATAGATGATGCAAAGAATGTCTCAAATCCTTCTTTCATTACGCGGCTGCTCGAATATACAAAAGAGGTGTTTTCCAAAAGAAGTAAATCCGATATGGAAGCAATACTCCCTCATCTGGAATACACTCCTTCTGCACAATGTCTGCGCTATAGCGATCCTGTAAAAAAATGGAAAAACTGGATAGAATACACAGCGGCCAGAAAGGGTGTAAGTGCGGATAAAAGATGCTTTGAAATGCTGCGGGCGCTCAATAATATTTCGTCTGCAAAAAGCGCCTATAAAACACCCGACGGCGTTGAAAAATTAAAAGCAGAACCAAAAATGCAAGAAATAATGAGCATGATGAAAAAACATTTTCTTGAGCTGTTAAAAGACCGCCCGAATCGTGAACAAATATGGGAAGCATATTCAAATGACTATTTAAACGGCTGGGTCGATGCTATATAAACTTTAAACTGATTCTGTCAGATTTACTTGAGACAAATAATTTTTAATAAAATAAAAAGGAGCTCAAATTGAAAGTATCTTTTATAACTAATAGTGCATACAAATACAACCATGCACATATAAAAAGAAATAGTATCCGGAATTTCAGCGGATTTACACTGAATGAACAGGAGCGTCTCCCTGCCAATTCTTATCCAACCGGATACAGAATTGAAGCAAAAGACAATACAAAAGATGAAGAGTGGTACCATCGCTCGAGATGGAAAGAGCCTATACGCGTATATATAGCCTCGCCAAATGAAACCATTACGGAAGAAATAAAAAGAAAACATACGCATATACAGACCAATAATCTTTTGCTTTCACAGATAAGAAATGATTACAAAAACGGATATAATAATTTTGGCGAAAACGGATATAAGGAAATAGAACACTTTGAAGGTTTGAGAGACTACTGCCAAAAAATTATTGAAAAAAACACAAAAGAAATTGAGGATACTAAACAAAAACTATCGCAGGCGAAGAAAAATCCGCTTGCTCCAGGCTTAATGAAAAAGCTTGAACATAAATACACTACAAGAATTGAAATGCTTGAAAACGAAATAGTACATTGCAATGAAGTAATAAATGACTGCAACCAAAAACTCCCGATTTCTTATAAAAGATTTGAAGTTTTAAAAGGAATAGATGATACTGTCGGAGAAATTGCAAAACTTGATGAAAAAATACATTCATATACCCACGAGGAACATTGCCACGGGTCAATATCTTACTACTGGCACAATGAAGCATCTAAAAAAATGAATGAATTAACACCTAAGTTTGAAATTGCCGACAAAAAACTGGAAAATATAAAAAAAATAGAAAATTTCCCTGGCAAAGAAAAAGCTGTGAAAAAACTTCAAGATGAAATAGAAAAATTAAAAGAAGAAATTTCACAAACAAAAAAAGAATTGGAAAAATGGGAAAATGTCATGAAAGATGAGGATGCCAAAAGGCATATTCTGGAAACACAAGACAAGGTACGGTTGTTCCAAAAATTGGATGAAGCATACTACAAAGCGGAACAATTCTACAGAGAATATTATCCTGAATGGTGTGATATTTAGTCTTTGCTGAATATAAATAGTCTTTACCAAATATTAACAAAACATTGATTATGCTATTGTATAAACTTTTGTTAACAATACAATGTAAAAATTTTTATACACTAGCAAAAAAATATATGTTGTTTATTTATACTTATGGTATAATAAAATGACTATTTGTGGAGGCATATTTATAAATGCAAAAGAAAACTGCATCAAATACATCAAACTATGAAAAAATAGAAAAATCTGATTTAAAAAGAATTGAAATTTCTCAGCTGCCAAAAGAAATTCCAAATTTTAAAAATTCTTTTGAATCAAAAGATTCTGTTATCAAAAAATGGCTGACAGACTGGATTACAAGCGGAATAAAGAAAGGAGTGCTAAAAGCAAACACACTTTTACCCAAAAAAGCCGATCTTGCATATTATCTAGGTGTAAGTGTCGGAACAGTGCAGAATGCTATTCGTTTTGTAGAAGATGCCGGATATCTGGAGTCTAAACAAAGAATTGGCACTATTCTGCGTGATGCTAACAACTCAAATCCGATTATAAGAAAGGCCTCTTCTAAGAGAGAAAAAGTCATTACTTTGATAAAAAAATATATTCTGGACAATAAGCTTGAAGCAGGCAGCGCATTGCCGTCTGCGCGTACATTGTCCTCTATAATTGGCAATTCTACAAACACTACCCGTCTTGCATTAGACTATCTGTGTTCTCAGGGGATAATCGAAACAAAAGCTTTCCGCTCCAATGAATCTAACTGGGTAATAAAAGTTGTTCCTCAACTAAGCGAAGAAGAAAAGATTCTTTCTGCTTCAGAAGAGCTTTCTGCGGAAACACTTGTAACTAAAGTGGAAAATGATCTTAAAGAATATATCAAGAATAATTTTAAAGTTGGTGACCGGCTTCCTGCCCATCAGGAACTTTCAGAAGTTTTAAAAGTGAGTATAAAAACAGTGCATGACGCAATGAAAAATCTTGTCGACGAGGGATGTTTGCTTGCCAGAAGAGGCCGCTACGGTACGATAATAGCAAAAATCCCAGGTGAAAATGTGCTGCAGCCGATGAACGAAACTTCTATTTTTGCAAAAGCTGAGGATGCAGCATTTTACAGCTATCAAAAAATAGAAAACCTAATAAAAAATTATATAAGAGATAATTTTGAAATAGGAGATAAGCTCCCGTCTATGGAGGCTTTGTCAAAGCATTTTGATGTATCTTCAAACACAATCAGAAAAGCTTTACAAAATCTTTCAAAACAGGGATATGTCAATTTTTCCCGTGGACGTTACGGAGGCACTTTTGTAACTGAACAGCCGGAAAATGAACAACGGGAAACTTTCCAGTGGCTGGCTGTAAGCCCTGACTATACTGTATCTTACGATAAAAATAATTAATAAAACTGTTATGGCACCAATTTCACCAGTATTTTCATATATTGCATCCGGCGTATCAAAATACCGCTGGAATAACCAAGTTACCGATCCCGTAGAACAAAGGCGTGCGCAGTCTATTGACTTTATGAGAGAAATGCCGTGGGTGACGGACAATGCCATTGCAACAGCATTGACAGAACTAAAAGGGCTTGTATTTTCACCTCAAGATTTACACTATTTAAAAAAAATGGGAATAGAGGCACCTTTTGTGTCAGGGAGAGAAGCTGTTGATTTTATAGAAAAAGAAAACATAAGAATAATCTTTGATACCCCTGCTGAAGAAGGAGTTCATGCTCAATATGAATATTATAAAAATATAATTACTATAAATAAAAGATATAAAAATACTACGGATTTTGCGGTTATGCTGGCAATAGCAGAGGCCATATTGCATGAAACCGGCCATGCTAAAGATAAAGATGGTAACAGTTCGATACAGGAGGAGTTAAATTTTCTGGGAATGAATGCAATTGCACATCGTGCTTTTCTTAAAAAATACGGAGATATATTTTCTGATTCAAATGAACCTATTATCAAAGACGGAGTAAGTCTTTATGCAAAACTCTTTTTTGATAATGATCCAGATAAAAGAGCGCTGATAGCAAGAATAAAACAAAAATACGGCGACTTGCCCACAGGCGACAGACTGCATCCGCCGGGAAAAATTGCAAGAACTGCAAAAAAATCAATTGTAGACAATACACTATATTGTTACTTTTTGTAAAGACATATTTCTTCAAATACACTTGATTTTTAGCAAAAATTTACGTTTACATGTTTTACAATTATAGTAATTGGTCTAGCAAACATGGTCTAAATGTGATATAATTAACCCATAGGTCAGGTTTGATATTTTATATATTTTTACAAATTAATCAAAGGAGGCGCTATGTCCACTAAAACTGCATCAAATGAAGTAAAAGAAGTAAAATCAAAGTTCAATGATGAATTTGATAATTACTTAAAAAGACAATGCTTAAAAACAACATTCAACGGTCTGGAACTTGAAACTTTCAGCTGGTACAAAAAAATGTTGGGTTTGGTATAGTCAACATTAAAAGTTAAAAAATAATTTGCAATGATATGTTCATTGCAAATTGCAGAAGTGTCAATTGTCTTAAAAATGACAATTGACAATGAAAGAGGACTTTTTGTCCCCTTTTTTGTTATAATATAAATGAATCTCTGATTGGAACTGTGTTAACCGAATTGGGATTTATCTCTAACTGAGTTATTGGAATCTAGTGATTCTTGCAGCCAATCAGGGATATTTGTATATCTAGTCTTCTTGGTTTATTTAAATTAACTGTTTCTAAACTATTCTAAACACTTCCTCTAAAGTTTTTTTGGGAGGGCGGGAAAAATTATCTCCGTCGGGATAACCGACTGTTAAAAGGGATATTACCTTGTTGCCTTTACCAATATTTAACAGCTCGCTAAATTCCTTGTAAGCTACAAGAGGTGCACACATCCAGCATGTGGCAAGCCCCAGAGCATTTGCTGCAAGCGACATATTTTCAATTGCCGCGCCCATACTGAGTATAGAAGAACGATTATCATAACAATGCAATTCTTCTTTAGTCATTCCGCTATTTTCCAGTATAGTAAGCATTGTAGAAACACGTTTTTGCTCCACTATGGCAAAAACAACGGGAGCCTTGGTAAAGAACATGGAATAGTATTTGTATCCGTTTAATTTTGCTTTATCTATTTCATTTTCTACTCTTGCCTGAAGTTCATCATATTTGTTTTCAACACACTGTGCCATTTTTTCTTTCATTTTATCATCATAAATTGCAATAAACTCCCAGTTCTGGGTATTGGTAGCGCTGGGAGCCTGTCTGCCCGCATCGGCTATAATTTTTATTGCCTCAACGGGGGGTATTTTATTTGTGTATTTTCTGATAGTTTTACGGGTATTGAGTACATCAAAAAACTCACGCTTTGGTGTATCAAAAAAATTATCCGACATATACGGACTCCTAATTTTATGAATTCAATTTCCAGAAAACTTATATCTATTATATTTATAGTATTTTTTGTGCTATTTGTAAATACCCTGAGTTTAAAAGCCCTGACACAAAAGGGTTCGGCACAAAAAGAAAGTGATGAATTTATTCTTTTTATTGTAGATTTTTCAAACAGTATGACAGAAAAACTGCACGGTACAAAAAAAATCAATATGGTATTAGACACTATGCAGGAACTGCTGCCCCAAATTTCTCCGGATAAACGTGTAGGATTGCGTGTATACGGACATAAAGGAGGAAACTTTATACCGGGAATGGCTTGTAATGCAAGCAGCCTGATTGTACCGATGATAAAAGGAAGCGCCCCGCAGATTCAAAGCGCACTATTTTCTCTACAACCAACTGGATGGACGCCTATTACGTATTCTCTAAAACAGGCGGTAAATTCGGATTTTGCTGGTGTATCAGGGAAAAAGAGGATTATACTCCTGACTGACGGCGGAGAAAATTGTGACGAAAGCCCGTGTGATTATGTGATGGAGCTTACAAAAACAAGGCAGGATATTTTTATAGATGTCATTGCTTTTAATATCTATGATCAGGAAGCTAATAATCAGCTAAAATGCACTGCTCTTGTGACAAGCGGAAAATTTTATTCCGCAAACACAGCTGCAGAACTAATGCAAAGCCTGCAAAACTCTTTGAATGTGCAAAAAGAAGTACAGGGTGTAATTATTTCGCATTAATCTAATCTGGTGCCTCAGACGGCACCTGCTCACCTTTTCGAATTTCTCGGACATTCATTCAGCAAATTATTATTTTGTTAATTCTTTTACAAAATTCGGCAGAGCAAAACGTGCCAGATGGTATTCTTTGTTATAAATTTTGCACTGTTTTGCAATTTTTTCAGCTCTCGCTTCATCTATATAAGAAAGCGGCTTCACTGTTTCAGAACAGAAACACCAGCTCCAGTACCCGCCCGGATACGAAGGGATCGGGCCTGTAAATGTATCAACTACCGGAAATACTTTTCTTAAAAGCGGATACATTTTTTTCATTTCCGCTTGATTTATAAAAGGGGATTCTGACTGTGCTGACATGATTCCGCCTTCTTTTAGTGCTTCTTTTACATTTGTATAGAATTCTTCAGTAAACAATCCTTCCCCCGGGCCCATAGGATCTGTAGAATCAATCAGTATAACATCATACTGGGATTTTTTGTCTTTTATAAATTCGATTGCATCTTCAATTCTTACTTCTACCTTCGGATTATCAAGCTCACAGCCGATAGTTGGCAGATACTTTTTGCAGGCATCTACTACCATACCGTCAATCTCGCATAATACAACCTTCTTAACAGTATCATGTTTTAAAACCTCTCTTATTGTTCCGCCGTCGCCGCCGCCTATTACCAGTACAGATTCAGGTTTTTTGTGATTTATCATAGGTATATGAGAAATCATTTCATGATAATAAAATTCATCACGTTCCGTTGTCATCATTAAGCCGTCAAGAGTCAATACTCTGCCCATAGACTCCGTATCAAAAATATCGACTTTTTGAAATTCAGACTGTCCGCTGAATAACGTTTCTTTAACCGTCATACAACAGCCAAAACCGTCCTTGCTGAGTTCACAATATCTCATATCCAACATAGCGCAACTTCCTTATAAAACTATTCAATGTAGAAATTATATCATGCAAAAATACAACATATAAAACATTCGTTTTTTGCAGAGAACTTGTGTAATAATAAAATTGTTTCAGGTTGATACACGATAAATTTATGAAAAGGCAAACAATAGGATTTTTAAACGGAGCTATAGCTGCTGCAAGTTACGGAACAAACCCGCTTTTTGCACTTCCGCTTTATGCCGGCGGAATAGGTATAAACTCCGTACTTTTTTACAGATATGCTTTTGCTGTAATTATATATTGGATATGGTTAAAATTCGTAAAAAAGGTTTGTTTAAAAATAACATTTAAAGAGTTTATACCTTTATTAATACTCGGCTTGTTTTTTTCTCTTTCATCTTTGACGCTCTTTGAAGCTTTTAAATATATTGAAGCAGGTATTGCCTGCACTATACTTTTTATTTATCCGCTGCTTGTTGCAATAATTATGACTTTATTTTTCAAAGAAAAAATAACAAAAACCGTTATATTTTCTATATTATTAACATCAGCAGGCATAGCCCTTTTGTATAAAGGCAAGTCTGGCGCAAGTCTTAATATACATGGCGTTTCTGTTGTATTACTTTCCGCATTGCTTTATGCACTTTACATAGTCGGTGTTAAAAATATAAAAACCGTAAGCCACATAAAAACTGACAAACTAAGCTTTTACGTAATGTTATTCGGCTTGCTTGTTTATATATACAATCTTAAATTCTGTACACAGCTTCAAATTATAGATTCACCCTTACTCTGGCTGTGTACGGTCGCTCTGTCTTTGTTCCCGACTATTATTTCACTTGAAACAATATCAATATCTATAAAACTAATCGGCTCTACAACAACAGCAATCCTTGGCGCATTGGAGCCTTTGACTGCTATATTTTTCGGAGTTGTATTTTTCCATGAACATCTTACATTACGAATCTGCATAGGTGTTATGTTGATTCTTTTCGGTGTATTTTTGATAATCACAAGAAAACGAATCCGCGCATAAAAAATCTGCCCGAATTCTAAATTAAATCAGGCAGATTTATTATTTGTTTTTATTGTCTATACAGCTTTTTCTCCTTTAAATAAGTTTGTCGCCCAGTTCCAGGCTTTGCTTGCATAGGTATTTACAAACTCGCCAGCTTTGCCTATATATGTCGTTGCATAATGAGCAGCTTTTTCATACCAACTTGCACCATCTTTTAAAGCAGCATTTGGATTAAAAGTATTAGGCAAATACTTTCTACCGAGTCCTACTGCTGCAGCAAGCACAGCCAATGTAACAACGGTTTTTGCAAACCAGTGGCTTTTTTTCTTGGGTGCATATCCCCCTGCCGGACCAGCCATAGGACTGTTGGCAACCGGCTGTTGTGCGGTTTGGGCATTTGCAGAATAAGCTGATGCTTTTGAAATTGTTTCTTGACTCATTGGTCTGATTGTAGAAAAACCTACTGACATACTAAACACTCCTGTCTTTTACACTTTATACACATACAAAACACAAAGAAAACTTTTGTTGCCATCAGATGCAGTCATGTTTGTAAACATGAAACATTTTGTTACATTATAACATTTTTTATATGATTTTGGAATATTTTTTTTAGAACTGTAATCTAAATAAATATAAGAGATAAAAAAGGATAAAAATATGTCATTAACAATAAGTATTGATAATTATATAAATGAAAGTGCAGTCATAGCCTGCAAAATAAATGATAAAGAAACAAGAATAAGAACATATGCATTGAATCTTGCAGCTTATGCAGCAGCAGAAGCATTAAATCGTCTTGGTATTAATGCTGATATAAAAAACAGTCTTTTTAAAATAACATCTTTTGCTAAAAACTTTGAACTTGCAGATGTTTATGTGAATGACTGCAGACTGGATATAAGAATTACTTTTGACGGCAGAACTTTCACAATACCAAAAACACATGAAAAATATAATGCAGTGCCTTATGCATATCTTGTGATAAAGCTTGATGAAAAAAAGAAAACAGCAGAACTGTTAGGATATTTGGATTCTACAAAAATTAAATATGAAAGAACTGATTCACCATATTATGCTTTTAGCACGGATATATTATCACCTGTTGACAGCCTGGTGGATTTTATTAAATCTTTGAAACCTGCAAACAAACCTTGCTCTGTTGATGACCTTGAGAAAATAAAAGAGCTCTGCGCTGCTTTTATTGATGAGGAAATTTCAGAAAGCGAAAAAGTGTATTTTATAAAGCACGTAATTTCCTGTCCTGATTGCAGAGCCGCATTTTGTATTACCGGTGGATTTGACGCAATTGTGTCACAAATTAGAAATTATCAAGAACTTTTAAACGACAGTACTTTAAGTGTCCTCTCCGGTAATAGACAAGAGGTTAATGAAGCATTGATTGCAAATATATCGCTTGTAGAAAATGCACAGGAAGATGAAGAACAAAACCAAAAGCTTGAAAATGCAGAAACAAAGGAAGACCTTCTTGCTGAAGAACTTGGCGAACTGAGCGAACCATTAATGCTGCAAGATAATAATTTAGTTGAAGTTTCAGAAGAAGCTATAGATGCAGCAAAAACAGCAACAGAAGAATCACAACCATTGTTGCAAGACGAAACAGAATTGCCTGAGCTGTTATCTGACACAGAAGAATCTCTATTGATAGAAGATTCTAAAGATAACATTTTAATAAATACAGAACATGAAGAAGCATTACAAGAAAATAATGCAGATGAGCTGATTTTACCTTCTGCTGAAACGAATACCCTGATTGAAGACACATCTGACGAACTTGTTTTATCTGAAGAAGCTCCGCTTGAAGAAAACAAAACAGATGAGCTGATTTTACCTTCTACTGAAACAGATACCCTTATTGAAGACACATCTGATGATTTAATTTTGACAGAAACTGAACCCACTGAAAAATCAGAGATAATTGCAGAAATCAAACCTCAGGAACAACTATCAGATGAATTACAATTGTATGATGGAGAAGCTGATGAAAAACTTCTTGAAAATAATACACCGGATCTAAACCTTGAAACAGAGATTCAAGATTTAAAAGAAATGACAAAAGATTCTTCGGGCGAAGAAGAACTGCTTGAAAATCTTATTGACAGTGATAATGATTTACAAAATCTTTCAGAAGAAAACAATAGCAGCTTATCCGTCACAGATGACACCTTAACAGAAATCGAAGCAGGTTCTATTAATAATATACAACCTGATGAAAATATAGAAGAGTTAATAGCAGACGATCTTATATTAGAAGACCACACTGAATCTGAACCAATTTTTGCAATTGATAATGAAGAAGAAAAAGCCGAAAAAGTAGAATTGAATACTCAGAAAAATGATATTACACCTATAGATACTGAAGATTCCCCAATTTTCAGCTCAAATGATGATAATCAAACACTTGACACTCTTGATGAACTAGAATCTCTTGAAATTAAAGAAAATGTTTATGCAGGCAATGAACCCAAAAATACAAATGAAAAAAATGAAGAAGATAAAGAAGATGATGAGATTAAATTTAATCTTGATAAATCTGAAGAAAATGGTCTAAATTCATATACTTCACAACAACCGGTAGAACTCAATTATGATGAACTTGATGAAAATGAATCCGCAGCTTCAAATTTTGATTTTGAAAATAATAAAGAAAGTGAAAGTATACAGAATACAGAAGAAAATAATTATCATAAAGCTTTTGAGTTTGAAGAAAAACAACCGGAAGCAGAAAATGAAGAAATTCAAAATCTTCTGGATGATGACCTGATGGCGTTATTGGCCGACAGTGACAAAGATGATACTGAATCATCTAATAGTATTTCTTATAACACAGAAGACAATTCGGAGATTCCGGATTCAACACAATACTATAACGATGAACAAAATACGCAACAAAATGTACAAAATAACATTGATTCTGCTGGCAAACCTGATGAAACAATAAATTCACTCTTTGAAAATAATGAAAACCCGCAGCAGGAAAACGGAGAAAAACAAACATTTGAACTTGCACAAGAGCCGGTAAGTACTGAAACTGTAAATAAGACTAAAAAATTAGCAATTCTGGCAGGTCTGCTTATTGTAATGGTGGCTGCAGGAGGGACTACTTTAGTCTTTAATCATCAAAAAGAAGTTCAAAACAAGGCACAGGATACGGCAAATCAGGGTGATGAATTGTTTGACTTCCAGAATAAAGGAAGTGAAGAGGATGCAGATGCTGCAGCTATACCGCAGGATATAAATAAATCCATGACAAATTCTTTTTCAGACAAACCTGCCGCTATAACTATTACAAAACTATCTTGGCAGGTTAGCGAAAAACTTGCAGCAGAAGCTTCTGTTAAAGAATATTTACAAACTGCGGGTAAAAATATTCAAATGAATTTACAAAATGATCTGGCAAATTCAGCCGATATTGCCTTCAACAATATGGTAAAAGTTTCGTTTGAAATTGCACCTGATAATACAATGAAAGGTATGCAGGTACTGGAATCCAGCGGTTCCGATAAAATTGATGAAATAATATTAAGAAGTATTAAAAATACATTAAAATACGTTAGTGTACCCAAATTAAAAGATTACAAATCTGATTATTTCTTAACTTTAATAATAAATTTTTAATTATATGATATGATATAATCAGGTTATATATTTTTCAAAATGGATTATTAAATTGGACACGATAAATAGACAAAGGGATCTTATAGAAAAACTGGTAAAATCTAACAGCAAGTTTAAAGGTAATGAAGATTTGCTTGAGGATTTTTGCTCAGAAACATATAAAAGATCATATTCTTTATTGGAATCACTTGATATACAGAATCTTGAAAATTACATTGCTAAAGTTGTAAATACAGCAATTTTAAATGTGTTAAAAGATAACGGAAGAATAAGAAGACGTGAAAATAAATATGTAAGTTCACACGAAATTCTTATAAGCCCAGTTGAAGAAAAGCCTAAAACTGATGAATATAAGCAGGCTCCTGTTATAGCTGCAAGCTCATTTGTATATAATATTGCAGATCCGAAAGATTCTTTTGAAGAAAAAATTGTCAGAAAAGATGCACTCCAAAAGATTGTGGACATTATTCTTGTTGCGCAAAAAAATAATCCGTCAAAAGAATTTTTAAAAATTTTCTATTTGAGATATATAAAAGAATATAAGCAAAAAGAAATTGCAGCAGAAATAAATATCTCACAGGCAGAAGTAAGCAAAAGACTGGTCGAATTATCACAATTGGTCAAAACTCACTTTGAAGCATAATAAGTTTATTTGCCTTTTTATAGATTATATACTTGATGTAATTTAATTTCGCTTTATAATATAATATGCCTAGTCTAGCTAAGCGGTTATAACATCACCATGCGTTGTCTTAAGTGCAAAAAAGAAATAGCTGATAACCTTTTAAGATGTAATTATTGTAATACCAAAGTACAGACAGTTTGTCCAATATGCGGTAATATGAACCCGATTACATCAGAATTTTGTGATGGATGCGGCCTGCAGCTTTTAAAGTACTGCCCTCACTGTCACAGTGTAAATCGTCCTGATGCAAAAATCTGCAGAAAATGCCATACCGAATTTGAACAAGAACAAGGTTCAGTCAGTATTGTAGATTTAAAACAAATACAAAGCTGCATATCAACGGAAAAAGCAATTAATAGTCAAGTTGCACTAAAACCACAACAAAAATATACAACAAATCCAAATATTGCTAGCAACAATAATGATTTAATTTTCCCAGACAGCCTGCCAACACTGACAGAGAACAATGATATTTTTACGGTTGAAAAACTTTCTGATTACGAACTTATAAATATTGAAGAAAACGAAAATTTAGATGAAACACATAGGGAAGAACTGGAACCTAATGAAGAATTGACAAATGATTTGCTGTCAATTGCAGATGATATAGATATAATCTCAAAAAGTCTGGAACAAGAAAATCTTAAGACTGAACCTGTTACGAATAAAGATATATCGGAAATTAACACATCTGAAAAATTGCAGGAAAAAGAAGAATTATCAGAAAAAAGACAATATACAACAGAACAAAATAAGAACAACGAAATAGAATCTGAGAAAAAAACACAACCTGACGAACCTGTAAATGAAAAACCAAACGACACAACTGCAGAAAAAAATACATATGTTGAAGAGACACCGGAACCAATAGATTTAAAAGATCTTGCCGCAGAAGAGATAAATGCCTTCGACCAGATGAAATGTAAAAATAAAATTGTAGATGCACTAAGAAACCCGCATAAACTGATTGTAGGTTTGAGTGCGCCTGAAGGCAGCGGTAAATCAACTGTTTTGAAATATCTGTTCGGCGATTTAATGCATCAAAATTATGCCTGGTTCTGGGGAGAATGCAGCGCAAATTCACAAATTAGCCCTTACGGTATTTTTCAGGAAATGATTCTGACATTTTTCAATATGCCTAATTTCTCCAATATGTCGAATGATTTCTTAAAACAGGCAAAACAAATGCTGGCGGCTACATTGCCAGAGTTCACACAGGAGGAAATTGCGTTGTTGTTCAATTTCCTATATCCGACTCTTACAGCTCATTTTGAAGATATATTGGTAAATAAAGACAGGACTTTTGCACTGCTTGAAAAACTACTTCAGGAAATTTCACAAAAAGCTAAGCTTATAATTGTAATTGATGATTTTGATATGATAGACGGTGCGTCATATGCATTTTTATCAAATTTTATTGAAAAAGGAAACCTGAGTGACAATATTAAACTAATTGTCACATATAAAGACAACAGATTAACGCAAGGATACTTCTACTCAGAAAAACTTGCCCAGAACCAGTATGAAGATTTAAGACTAACACCGCTTAATATAAATGATGCTGATAATTTTATAAAAATGTATTTAAATGGTTTTAACCCTTTGCCGGAACCTGTTTTTGAAATTATGTATGAATATTCAAACGGCAATTGCGCCTATCTGGAACAAATGCTTGTTCTGTTTAATGAAAACAAGGCTTTTGGCAATGAAGCAAACAAAATAAAATACAGAAAAACCTCAATAGAAGCAAACCTTCCTAAAAATCTGCACGATATACTTGCACTTAGACTCAATTACCTGCAGCAAAAATTTCCGCTGTGTTTCAGAACATTATGCACTGCCGCCATTATGGGCAACAAGTTTAATGTAAAACTGTTGGAAATCATTATGAAACTTAAACCTGATGAATTTCAGAATGTTTTACAGCTTTTAACTGACTTTGCTTACATAACCCAGTTTAACAACAATATTTATGAATTTAAAAATACTCTTATATGGAAGTTTGTTTATGAGAAAGCTAAAAAGAGCAAAGATTTTGTACTCTTAAATGAAAAAATCTTTGATATTATAAATATGTTTACACTCTCTAGCAATGCGCTGAAAGCGCTTGTAGCACAGAGCTTGAACCAAAAACTTCTTGCACTTAATATCTGGACAGACAATATCAAACTCTGCACATACCTCGGTGATGAATACCTATGGACGCTTTCTCAAAAACAGTGTTTGAGAATTGCGCAGGAAATAAATCCTGAAAATAGCGATATTATTGTTAATAATATATATGAAAGACTTGGCAAATTACTCTATATGTCAAGACCTACAGAAGCAATTTCTTATTTGTCAGTTGCGATAAACAATGCAATAAAGGTAAGCAACCGACCAAAAATCATTGAACTTTCTGGTTATTTATCTAAAAGTTGTACACTTACAGGCAACTACAACGGGGTTATCGAAGCGGTTGATACAGTTTTATCATTGATAGAAAATCAGGAAAATAAACTGGAATGTGCTTTAATAAAACATAAAAAATTAAAAGCAATGTTTTGTATTGGTAATGCCGAAGAAATCTATAACCTTGCAAGCAGCGAAATTATCCCTGTTGTCGAGCAGGCTCTGTCCGGTCTTATACCGAACAATAATATTTCAATGGACATTATTTATGAAACCTGGCTTGAATGTAACCTTACAGTTGCAATGTCTCTGATATCACAGGGTAATAATAAATGTTTTGCCATTTTAAAAGTTATTGACGAGATTGTTGCAAAAAATAATGTTACAAACAAAAATTATCTGCATCGTGTACAGCTTGCAAAAGCTCTGGCTAATAGTGTTTCTGGTGATATTAAAAAATCTGATGACATCCTTATTACATTCAGTCAGGAAACCATGAAAGAAATTCTTGAGCCGGATGTTATATCTATGTGGAACTTTATAAATATCCTAAATAAGATTTATAAACAGGACTGGGCAAATATAAAAGAAGATATGTATTCCGTTGCAACTTTTGCAAACAACTATAACGATGTTCTTGTAAAAAATATGTTGAAAGTATTTTTAGGCAAAGTACTGCAGGAGGAAGGAAACCTGTCAAAAGCACTTGAAATTTTTAATGAACAGGTAACAATTTTTGCAAAAGAAAAAATAGCAATAGGAGCAATGCTTTGCTGGTATTACATAGCAAAACTTTCTCTTGTAACAGACGGCAGCGACAAGGCTCTTGATATTGCAATGAAAGCTCTTGATGTAGCGAAAAATCCAAAAATTTCCAATTACTATTTCATGGTGCTTTATAAAAAGCTGATTGCAGAAATCTTCCTGATAAAAGGAGATATGGAATCTGCAAAAATGTATATTGAAAAAGGTTTGATGATAGTAAAACAATACGATATGAAACTTTTAAAAATATCTCTTTACCAGCTTTATGCAAAATATCTGGAAGAAATGGTTCCTAAAAAGCCCCAGAATAAAGCAAATTATGCCCACAACGCAATAGAAGCATACAAAAAAGCTCTTGCAATGACGAATAATATGGATATTCCAAATATTCAGGCTGATATAAACAAAAATCTTGCATCATTTAAAGCTTTTTGCCAGCTGAATCAGATTAAATATTAATTACCCTGCTCCAGTTTTAAAAGTTTTTCATAAAGTTTTATCTGTTCATCAGAAAGATTTTTCCCTATAGAAAGATTAATTTTAACATTCAAATTTCCATATCCGCCGGATTTTTTGGGTAAACCCAGTCCTTTTAAACGTAATACGCTTCCGCCTGTCGTTCTCGGCGGGATTTTTATATTGATATTGCCATGAAGCGTAGAAAGTTCTTTTTTAGTTCCGATAACGGCTTCAGCTGGTGTTACTTCAATTGTTTTTGTAAGGTCCGCACCGATTATTGTATAATCTTTGTCTGCAAATTTAACAACAAGAAATAAATCTCCTTTACGACCGTCAGCGCCAGATTTTCCCTCGCCTTTTAAACGGATTTTCTGTCCTTCTTTAACCTCAGGAGGGATTTTTACATTCAAAGTTTTTGAATATGTAACAAATCCCGTTCCGTGGCAATGGCTGCACATAGAACCGACACCGGAACAATTTGTACATTTTTCAAGATTATTGATTTTTACACTGACAGGCTTCTGATTAAATATATCTTTTGCACTGACTTTTATTTCATTTGTAATATTCAAATCAACAGGCGTTTTCTGTGCTCTTTGAGAAGAGGTTCTTGATGAACGTGAAGAAAAACCTCCGCCAAAGTCATCATAAAATGAAGACGCTCCTCTGGAAGAACGGGCTGCACCGCCTGCAGAAAAACCACCGCCGAATAAACTGTTGAAGAAATCTGAAAAACCGCCTAAATCTTCAAAATTTATACCGGAAGTACTGTACTGATATGCACCGCCGTTTCCGCCAAAACCAAAATTTTCAAATCCCGGAGGCGGTGTGTAATTTGCGCCGGCCTGCCAGTTTGAGCCGAGACTGTCGTAACGGGCACGTTTATCTTTATCACCCAGTACTTCAAAAGCTTCATTTATATCTTTAAATTTTTCCGAAGCTTCCGGTGTTTTATTTACATCAGGGTGATATTTTTTTGCCAGTTTACGGTAAGCGGATTTTACCTCTGCCTGTGTGGCATCACGTTTTATTCCAAGTATTTGATAATAATCTTTATATTCCATATATTGTTATTTGCTCCGTTTATTCTATCTTCATTTTATAACAAAATATGCACTAATTAGTTGATTTTAATTATTTATTAATAAAGTTATTTTTAAATATGCCGATATAATATATGTAAATTTACATGGTTTTCACTAAATAAGCTTATGAAAAAAAATCTTATCAACGTATCTGTTGTATTTTTGATATTTGTCCTGTTCCTGTCAGGGCTAAGTGCTGATGCGTTCGGGAAAAAAGATAAGAAAGAAAATAAAAGCCAGAAAACAGAAACAGTAAAAACAGAGGAAGAAGACTATGGGATACCGGCAATTCCTATCCCAGACGGAATTTTATCCCAATCAACATATCAGATTAGTGCAATTAATCCGTCAATAGGTGTCAGCCGGTCAGGCAACTTTTATCCCGGAGGAAGAGGAGCAAACCAGCTTGTACTCTATACGAAAAAAAATGGTGAAAGAACGGGAACAAATGAATTCGGGGCAGAAGCTATTGTTGTAAACGGTACTGTTGTACAGATAAGCGGTGCGGATTCTATTATTCCTAAAGACGGAATCGTTATAAGCGGTCACGGCAAAGCAAAAACATGGATGAATGAAAACCTTACAGTAGGAACAAAGATTTTTGTTGATTACCGCACAATGACACTGTATGCATACTTAACAAATGATAGTTTTATTTATGCCACACAGGAAAAAATAAAAGAAATAGACCAGATGATGCGTTATTACAAAGACAGCGATATATATTACGATGATACTGTAGCACATGACTATATTACAAAAGCTCTGGACAATCTCAAACGTGCTAACCGCAATCCTGATGATACACAAAAATATTCATCTATGGCAATCAGTTCCGCAAACAAAGCTATGCAGTATGCAATTCCATATTACAAAAACGAATTTAAAGGAGTATGGCTGCGTCCTACCGAAAAATCAAGGAGCGAAATAGAAAAAACTCTTAATAAAGTTAAAAAATACGGAATCGAAACCGTATTTTTAGAAACCTATTATCAGGGCAAAACAATATTTCCATCGGAAACTTTTGCAAAATACGGTGTACAGCCGCAAAGGCCGGAATTTATAGGATTTGACCCGCTGCAAATCTGGATAGAAGAAGCACATAAGAGAGGACTAAAGATATACATCTGGTTTGAAACCTACTACGCAGGGCCTGAAAATCCTATGAAAAACCCGATGAATGTTATATCTGTTTATCCAAAATGGGCTAATAAAACAAAAATGAAATACAATTCTCCGACTCCTGTATCTTCATTATCAGAGCATAACGGATATTTTCTCGATCCGGCAAATCCTGAGGTACAGACATATCTGTTGACATTGCTGGAAGAAATAATAACAAGATACAAACCGGATGGAATAAATCTGGATTATATCAGATACCCTCAGTCTATCAGTGCAAAATTTGCAGGATATGAACTGTCTAACTGGGGTTATACGGAATATGCCAGAAACGAATTTAAATCCGCAATGAATATAGACCCTGTAGATATACAATACGGTACACCACAGTGGGATTCCTGGGCAAAATACCGTCAGAATAAAGTTACAAGTTTTGTATTTAAAGCCAAACAAATCACATCAAAATATAATATTCCACTGACTGCAGTAATATTTCCGGACAGATTAAATAGTATGGAAGTAAAAATGCAAGATTGGAAAACATGGTCAGACAACAATTATATTGATGCATTTACCCCTCTTATACTGACCTGTGATAAAGATACAGCTGTTTATTTGATAAATGATATAAGACAGAATTCAAAACCTAATACAAAAATTTATCCCGGTCTTTTCGTTGCTTTTATGAACGGCAAACCGGATGATTTGCTCCGCCAGCTGCATGAAAGCAGAAAATTAAAGACGTCAGGAATCGTTTTATTTGACTTTGCACATCTGGATGAAAAATATACAGATGTACTTTTAACAAACGCTTTTACACCCAGCACCCCTTCACAAACAACTCTGTCTACACAGAGTACTGCAGTAAAGCAGGAAAAAAAGAAAAAAAGATTCAGATTATTTAAAAGGAAAGGCGAACTCTCAAAAGCGCCTCAGGTTCAGCTAAAAACTGCAAAAGCCGCTCCGGCTAAATAAAATTAACCTATATAAGATTCGCTTTTTGAAGCTCTTTTAACGGATTTTTTTAAGGAATCAATTATATCGGAAATCATGTGTATTGTGTTCCTTGATTTTAAAATGTCCTTACAATTTTTTAATGATTTTGTTTCGATAATAGTATAAGATTCAATTCCGTTTTTATCTGTTAAATTCACCTTTAATACAGGTTTTCCGTTTTTTTGAAAAGATGAAAGATATACCTGTCCGTTAATTTCCGCTATATCTACGGGCTGAATCTGTTTGTATGGAGAAGAAACCTTGTGATACATAACGTCGCAGGCTTTTTTAATAGCCGGAAAATCTTTCGGATTGGCGCAGAATGAAATATTTTGCATACTTATATTATTCATATATTTGTTCCTTTAATATCCATATTAATACCTCTGATAATATTTTTTTAACACCTGCAAATATAAAATGTAACAATTTTAAACATGTGCAAGTTTCAAAATATTATCAGCACGCAAAACATCACTGTATCCCGAAGGAAACGGAGGCAGCTCCGGTATATCCAGACCTTTGATTTCGGAGTTACGCAAATATTCCCAGATTTTATTCAAATAATTTTTTGTAAAAAATTCATTTGATTTTTTATTCTGTAAAAGTTTTGTATATTCTCTTTGAAGCTCGAGCACAATTTGTCTTTGTTCAGGCGACAATTTGGATAAATCAAGAGGTTTGCCCATTCTGATATCATATAAATAATGTTCCACATCACCCCACGGATTAGTAAACTTGCCGCCGACTTGAATTTCTGCATTTGTGCCGTTTATCGTTGCATTGATGTTATCACGTGTATAGCCGGAGCTCTTTTCAGCCACTGTTGCTGTTGTTTTTCTTACAATTCCTCTTGCATCTTTATATGTCAGAGCTGCATATTTATCCAGCACATTTTTGCCGGCATAAGGTGTAATGCCTTTTCCGTGGTAATCTTCTATGCTTTTTACAAAAAAGTCTGCCCTTGAAGTGCTTTTATTTGCTATGGCATTGAATAAATTTTCGGGATTGCCCGATTTTAAAGTATATCTGATACCGTAAGAATCACCGATAATTTCGCCCATACCTTTGCCAAGGATAATATCCTGTATTTGTTCTCTTGAATGTTCGTATGTGTCAAAATCTTTTAAATATCTAATTTGTTTTGCAGCAGTAGAATTAACACCCTTTACCCTGCAGGAAACATCTGCTTCTATACCTGATTTTTTCAATATTTCATTTGCGGTTCTTTTTCTGTAACCGGCATTCTTTTTTGTATCTGCAACAATCTTTCGTGCTGATTGTTTTGCTATATGCGGCTTGCTCATTGTGTGAACAAATGCATCGAACATTGTTCCTGCTGAAGCACCTGCCATTTTTGTTGTATAAACCATTTTTCCGAGCGTATAAAGACTCTTGCCACAATTAATCATAATAAAACCTATAGAACTAACCTTATATTTATAAAGTATATTTACAAACAATAATTGATTATAATTACCCGGTCAGGTTACAAATGTTTACCTTTGTTTTATACTTATAAAAAATATTACATTACAGGGGAGTTTTTATGAAAAATATAAAAAAAGTAATTATAACAGCCTTATTAACAATAATTTTTATCGGAGGCACTTTTGTTTGTGCAAAGACAGAAAACAACTCTGTGGAGATGCTTCCTGCTTTTTCTTCAGAATTTAAACAGCAGGACAGGCTGTGGGTGGCGACATTTCAGCTTGCATGGAACGAGTTTATGAACAATATCGTTAAAGGTTATATTATGTTTAACGGAGGAACTCCTCAGGACGTAAAAATATTGAACCGTCAGGAATTTAAAAAGAATATGCTCTCTGATGATTCTTATTACACAGCATACGGCAGAACAAGCCTTGCTCTAAAAAAGCAGATTGAAGATGCTATATGGAACAAATTCGGAGAAAAAAGCGAACTTCTGGACAATGTAAACTGGAATGACCCTACTAATGCTTATCTTATTTATTCTATGCTGTTGAAAGATTTTAAATTCACAAAAAGATTTGATATTTTGGGAGTAGAAAAATTTGCAAGAAGCAAACAAAAAGTTCAGTATTTTGGTATTGATAAAAATAGTTCTCAAAACCTTTATGACGGAGTGAATGTTCTTTTTTACAACAACAGATTTGATTATGCAGTTTCTTTAAAATCAGATAAAGACGAAGTTATTTTATACAGAACAAACCTGAATTTTAATTTTGAAGATTTGTACAATGATTTGAAAATAAAATCACAAAAATACAAAGGCAGCAAAAAATTCACTGCAGGCGACCAGCTCAAAGTTCCTTTCATGAGCCTGAAAGCAAAAACAAGCTATCCGGAATTGTGCAACAAAGAAATCCTTCATACAAACAAACTCTATATTTCACAGGCGCTGCAGACAGCAGACTTTAATCTGAACAATACCGGTGTAAAACTCAAAAGTGAAGCAATTATGGATATAAAAGTAATGTCCATGCCTTTGACAGTAAAACAAAAAGGAAGAAATTTCTTCTTTAACAACACATTTGTAATATTTATGAAAGAGAAAAATCAATCACAGCCTTATTTTGCAATGCGTGTAAGAGATATCGATTTGTACAAATATACGGGAGAAGCCAGATAATGACGGTTTATACTGAAAATTTTACAATTAATACACACGGATTTACTGATATCATAGATATCACACAAAAGGTCAAATCAGCAGTATATCAGCACAATCTGAAAAACGGCTGTGTCGTTGTTGCTCTGCCGGGGAGCACTGCATCAATCACCACAATAGAATACGAACCTGGTCTTATAAAAGATTTGCCTGATATTCTGGATGAAATAGCTCCAATGGACAAAAGTTATCATCATGATGATACATGGCATGACGGAAACGGCTATGCACATGTCAGAGCAGCGCTTTTAGGCAGCTCCGTGACCGTTCCTTTGATAGACGGAGCATTGCTGTTAGGCACCTGGCAGCAGATTGTGCTTATTGACTTTGACAACAAACCCCGTGCAAGACACATATATGTTCAAATTATTACGTAGATTTAATGATATCAGTAAATTCTTTTGAGGAATAAATATCTTTAATAATATAAATATTACAGCTGAGAGCTTTTTTTACATCGCTCACGGTTACATTATCCAAAAAATCTTCCGAAAACGGACGCAGCATAATTGATGGGATAACAAGATTTTCTATATCTTTGCCTTTAAGCTGATTAATCAAATCATTGCCTGTTATCAATCCAGCTACAGTAACATTTTCCCCGAAGAAATTATTTTTCAGGTTAATCAAATTACATTTTAGATTTCCGATTTTATTTAATTCCTCAATAATATCCTGCATTACGTGTTTGGCACAGTCCGTAGTTGCAAAAGTTATTTCTTTTTTTGTATTTATTGATTTAGGAAGCTTTTTTCTGTTTTTTTCAAAATCATCAATTAAAAGTCTCAAAGCTCCTACACCGTCTTCTATCTGGGCAAAATTTCCATAGTATTTTTTATCAGGTATTGGATAATCAGCTTTTACAAAAAATTCATCACTTGCCATAGCAAGATGCTTTTTTGCCAGATTGTTAAATTTTTCTACCTGTTTTATAACATGCAGGGCAATTTCTTTTGTAATAGTTTTTAAATTATTCTTGTGAAAACAGGTAATACCGACAGGTACAATAGCTATAGATTCAATTATTGATTTAAATTTTAATAAATCATTAAGCGTTCTTTCCAGCTCCTGTCCGTCATTGTATCCGGGGCAAAGCACAATCTGTGCATGGATAGGGATATCAGCTTTCTTAAGCCATTTTAAATCTTCCATAATATTTGCAGCTTTTGGATTGTTCAGCATTTTTACACGCAAATCCGGGTTTGTCGTATGCACTGACACATATAATGGCCCGAGATGAAGCCGTTCAATGCGTTCACGGTCCTTTGATGTCAGATTAGTAAGTGTAACATAAGTCCCCTGCAAATAAGAAAGCCTGTAATCATCGTCTTTTATGTACAGAGATTTTCTCAAACCCTCAGGCTGCTGGTCTACAAAACAAAAAATGCAGTGATTTGTACAGGGCTTTATTCTGTCAAAAACTGCCGATTCAAAAACAACGCCCAAATCCTCGTCAAAATCTTTTTCTATTTCATAAATTTCAATTTCACCGCTGCTTTTTTCTATTTCAATCTCTATTTCTTCCGCGCACATCATGTAGCGGTAATCTATCATATCCTGAGGTTTTTCTTGATTTATCGAAATTATTTTATCGCCTTTTTCAAAGCCCAGTTCTTCTGCAATTGAATTTTTTTGTATCTCGGATATAACAGCAGGCATTATTCTGTCTCCAGAGATGTGATAAAATTTTTGTAATTTTGTACATCCGCAATATTCTTTTTTAACAATGCAAGCTGGTATTTGTCATAGCTTGTATATTCATCATCAAGAGCATTTTGTAAATCCAGCAAAAAGGACTCCAGCCTTATCTGTATGTCTTTGATAAAAGTTTCTTTTAAATCATCATCAAGCAATGACATAACAGCTATACGGGACTGCATCTCAGTAAAGAACTGTGTCGGGTTTTCGCTCAACGGGGTAAAGAATAAATCATTAAACTTTTTTTGCCAGTGCATTGAAAGCGACCAGAACGTAGATTTTTTTCCGCCTTGAGAATAATCGGTACGGTTTGAAACAACACTTGCTTCCTCCAGCCTTTTTAGTGCAGGGTGTATTGTACCTATACTCGGTTTTGTAAAATATCCGAACTTTTCCATTATATCTGAACGCAAAGAATACATCGTGCGTTCACGATTTCTGAGGCTGTATAAAATCAAAAGCTCTATCATATTTATAGAATAACACGAAAATTCAATCTGGTGTCACAGTTACCTCCGGTAGCTTTCAGCTTTCGCCAATAGCAAGGTGGCAGCAGAGTCTTATCACGAATTTGGTACATATTCTTGAACACTTTGTACCTTATAAAAACCACCGTATCAACAACAGGTACGTGCGTTTACACAGAACTTGTCCACATAATGAAAGAGTCGACAACGAAATACTATAACTTGCGAATAGCTCTGGGGCTGGAATGTGTAGGAATTTTTCACCAATTATTATCCTAATGCTTGTATTGGTTTAATCTTTTTTATGTCATCAGAAATATTTCGTCTTGCAATTCTAAGTTCATAATCTTCCTGATAACGCAGGAAATAGCCTTGAGAAAGCCCAAAGTATGTCGTCAAACGCAAATCTGTATCTGCTGTAATTCTTCTTTGACCTTTAATAATTTGATGTATTCTGTTTGGCGGTACAAAAATTGCATTGGCTAAAGCATTTTGCGTAAGATTAAACGGCTCAATAAATTCTTCCTTGAGCATTTCACCTACGGTTGTTAATTCAATGTATTCAGCCATGAGGACATCTCCATATAAGTATCATCTATTTATATTATATAGTACGTACCACGTAATTTCAACCCTGCAA
>CALUVO010000014.1 GCA_944324245.1 Candidatus Gastranaerophilales bacterium
GGTTTGGGTGGTTTAATATTCGCTCAAATTCCATGTATTGCATATTGTCAAAATTTACCCAGGTTTTAGGAGCAGCTTTGTCAACCATGAGTTTTTTCAATGACTTCATTATCTCTGCCATTGTTTCTTCTGAATATATTTTTAAGCCATCTTTATCAACTTTTGCCATTAACGTAATCGAATCCGGCACTTCACCAACTATGCCAACCAGTTTTGCATATTCTTTCATTATTTCGCTGTCTTTGGATATACAATAATCATCTGGCAATTTTCTCAGGTCTTCAACTGTTCCATATTTTTGCAGTGCTTTTAGTCCCTGTATATTCTTTTTTTTATCCACCGGTTTGTAGGGTGGGTTTACGTAGATGAACTCATCCCAGATGCTATTTATGTATGCTGCTTTTTCTTCTTTTTGCAGATTTTTGACATCGTTTATATACACATCTCTGTGACTATTGATATCGCCTGCCAAAGATTCAAAGAAACTTTGGCTCATTTTTTCATCTTTATAACCAATAGCTGCTTTTAATACAGGTGTATTTTCTTTGACCCATTTACTATCCATTTTTTTTATTGTTTTCAGGTCGTTTAGGATTTTTTCATAGTCCATGCTAAAATTCGGCACGGGAACAGGCGAATTCGGCACTTTTTTTGATGCAGGTACAACAACCTTTTCCACCTTTTGCGGCCCACGGGTATTATTAATTCTGTTGTTAAAACTTTTATAAAGCGGGGTGATATATTTTTTTTCGAAATTGTCAGCCTTTTTTTCAATATATGAAATTGAATCATTCCACATTCTGCCGGCTCGCTTTTTTATATTGCTGCCAAAGCTCACTATAGATTTTATAAATTTAGGCGAACGGCAGCTGAAACTAACCTGATGCTGCGCCGGAACGGCAAAGCTGTATATGCTGTTTTGGGAATTCTGTTTATTATTGGGGCTATTGTAATAGGTTGATACCTGTGTAATTTGGTAAATCTTCATTATTTCATTCCTCTCTGTTATTAAAGTCTTACTTCAAAAAGCAAATCTCTCTGTGAATGTTCAAGTTTCTTCGCTTTATTAGCTGCTATTGCCGCTGTACCTCCGGCTACCAGTATGGCAACCAGTGCCGTTGCCGAAACAGGATTTGTCACTGCTGCCGCTATCGATGAAAACTGTCCTTTGACCGCAAGTGCCCCTGCGCCTGTCGCAAGAGCTGTACCTGTTTCCGCAACAAAATTTTCCGGTGCTATGCTCGGCGTAACGTCAAAAAATTCGCCAAACGGAGAATCTTCTGATAATGAACTTAAGCCAAGAGTTGTCCATGAAAGATTGTTTGTTACCTTTGTAACTTTGGAAATATCATCAAGATGTTTAATAATATTTACTCCCGCTGCGTATCCGTTCGTAATTCCGGCTCTCACTCCCTGTGACAACAATATCGACTTTGTAAGTTCCAAAACTCTGTTCGCAGGTTCCTTTGATGCTGCCATTTTCGAAATTTTCAACAGTTCCGAACTAATCGAATCATCAGTATTTTGTTTGTCTTTATTTTTCTCTTTTAATATTGAATCAATTAGTGCCGGGAAAATTGTCGAGAATTTTTCATCTACCAGTTTCTTCTCCTCAGACGGCATTGCATTGTAATCTCTCTGCATCTGGCTAATCTGCTCAGATAATTTTATTGTGGAATCTGCGTCAATCTGGCTTGACAGTGATGCTCTATTCTCTATCGCCTCTTTTAGCGACATTGTCATTTCATTTGTTTTGATTCTTATTTCATCAAGATTTGCATTTATCTTTTTCAGTTCATTATTCATATCAGCAAAAACACTGGTGTTTTTCGCCTGCTCATTTACACACGCAAGTATTGAATATTTTTGGGCGTTTTTATACCAGTCTTTTTTTAGTTCGATATTTAACAGCATCATCTCTTCTTTTGTAAGCTGTGATAGATAATCAAGTTTCTCTGCTTCGCTGCTTTGCAGAAATTTTTTGGTCTTTCCAAGCTTTTCTATATACAAATCGGCAAATGACAATTCATCATTCGGTGTGTCCACTATTCTCTTAGGAAGTTGTACTTCGGGGTCTATTTCCCTTTCTGACAACAAATCATAAAAATTGTCCAGCTGTGCAAAATATTGGGTTTCTTTCTCTTTTGCTGTCATAGCCAGTTCTTTTATTGCTTGCATTGCAGGTTTTGTATTATGCCTATCGTTTATTATCTGCCAGATATAATCTTTCTCATCAAAATTATAACGGTTGTTGTCTTTGCAGCACGCATCGTAATACCTTGAGACGAAATATTTTGCATCTGTATCAAAATTTCTGTAATTTTGGAATCTGCTTAATTCTTCATTGGCTTTTTCTTCTTTATGATAAAATATTTCTTTTTTTAGTTTTTCATTTAATGCCAATGTTAAATTGTCTTTTTTCCATTTATTAAACGCTAAGCCATGAAGCAAGTTTATTCCGTATTTGGCATAAAACATTGACTCCTTTTCCTTGGCATATTCAAGAATATGCTGCGACTTTATGACTGTTTCGTAGTCTTTATCCAATGCTTTGTCTTTGTCTTCAAGCATTTTGCTCTGGATATATGACATCATTAGTTTGAATGCACGCAATTTCTGCTCTGAATCTGTATCATGTGACATTAGACAATCTTTTGTCTTTTTATTGAACTCATTACATAGCCTTATTTTTTCATTTAACAAATATGTTTTGGCATACTGTCTATTAACCGTTTTAGATAACTCGTCGAAATTTTTTGATATTGTTGCAGGTTTCTCCTGTTTTATTAGATTATAGGCTGTTTCAAACCATGCCTGTATAACTGCTGATTTTATTGAATTGTATTCGTCCTGATTTGCCGTTTTTATTACTCTGTTAATGTTTTCTTCTTTTTTATTTACTGAATCCCTTATTACATCAACTGTCCTTTTCTCGCCGATACGGCTGTTATCTTCCCAAAATTTTGTATATTGTTTTGAATAAAATCGAACATCATACAGGGATTTTAATGTGGAATTGTTAAACAAATTAAATCCTGCTTCAAGTTTATCAAATATTTCAGGATTTTCAGTAACTTTGGCATACAAATTCGGATTCTTTTCGACACATTCAAGCGCACTTAAAAAATCATTGCCGTAACTCTCTTTATATTTATCATTTAATACAAGATTTACATCGTCCAATGAATTCTTCAGAATATTGACTGCAGCACCTAAAAAAGACTTATCTTCTGCATAGCCTTTGAATGCAGGAATGTATGCAATTTTAGGTATTATACTATTGCCCATATTGCAACCGGATATTGCTGAATACTCATTGTTATTATTCTTTGCTATTTTTGATGAAGCTGGTTTATAAGTATAGACTTTTGTTTGTGGTGATATTTGTATTATTCGCATATTCCTAACTCTTTGTTATAACATTTAAATTTATCAATAAGTTCTTGGTCTAACGAACCAAATTGATGTCTAATAAATTTGCCTGCTGATGCTAGTTTTACACCGTAATATTTATTGTGAAATGCTTCTTCTTCTCGAGTTGCATTTTCTTTAGGATATTTTGTTTTTAAAATCTCAAGACATTTATTATGCAGTTCTTTAGACGAATTAGGACGCTTTGTTGCAAACAGATTGCTGTTAAAAATAGCTAGTCGGGCGAGTGCCGCATAGGAATTTGCAAGTTCAAAATCTTTATCCCTTAGTCTTTCTCGAATATCTACTGCATTAGAAAAATATTCCTGAGAATCTTTTATATTTCTTGATTTTAAATTTATAAGCCCAAGTGTTTCGTATGC
Source organism: Candidatus Gastranaerophilales bacterium (assembly GCA_944324245.1). Taxonomy (GTDB): domain Bacteria; phylum Cyanobacteriota; class Vampirovibrionia; order Gastranaerophilales; family Gastranaerophilaceae; genus Limenecus. Next base: position 3,795 of record CALUVO010000014.1, read on the forward strand.
ACTGGCTATTTCTTTCTTTTCTTTTTCATTCTTGCTTGACAATATTTTATTTATTTCTTGTGTTATTTTTAATGGCTTTGTATCTTCAAATTTCTTATCTAACAGTAATTCCAGATATTTTATTGTATGTTCTTCCGCTTTAAAATAGTTTTTTGCTTTGTAATTCATTAGTGCAGCTGTTATTCTTTTCTTTATTAATTTTTCTTTAGAAAAAGTAGCTTCATTCAAAAAATCAAAAGAATTATTCATTTTATAAGCTGCTTTATTATATTCGTTTGCATTATACAAAATATTTGCCTCTTTGCTATAAATAAATTCAATAACACCTTTTAAATCAGTATTGTCAGGTGTTATTTTTAACTCTTTTTTGCATTTATCAAGTTCTTCATCTATTTGCTTAATAGCTTTTGGAAAATCCTCGCCAAGTTCTATATTAGCAAAATTTGCAAAGATTTTTGTTATTGAACGGTTTACTTCTGATGTCTGTGTTTGTATAGCTTTGTCTGTTATAGATTTGAGTTTAGTAAAATCCTTTTTTTTAAGAATATCTGAAAATGTATTTATAAGCTCATGAGTATTATAAAATGCAATATCTTCATTAGCTGATTTAATATCAATAACATTTGTTTGGGGTTCAATCATTTTGATTTTTTTTCTCAGTTCATATAGCTGTTTTTTGTCAGAGTTTTCGTTTTCAAGAAGAGAAAGTGCTGTTTTATAATATTTGACTGCTTTATCTTTTTCTTTTTCTACATTAAAATCACCAAGCATTTCATTTAAATTAGCTTTGCTTTCTTCATTTTTTAATGAATTCAATAGGTTATTTGCATACTCGGTAAATTCATCAGAGTTTTCAAGAAATAAATTTTTCGCTATTGCATATTCTGCAATCTCCTGTGCGTCGCTAATTCCTACTTTATTTGCTAATTCAGCAACATTTCTAAATATATTTGTTGATTGATTTAGTGTCTTTTTATCAGATGTTGCAAAGATGTTAATTCCTAGCAACAATAAATAATCAATAAATTCTTTTGTATAAACAAGATTATCATCCCTTAATCTGTTAAGATTACTTATAATTATATCGTTGCTTTTTTCATATTCTCCCTCTTGAGCTAAAGTTGATGCCATATGTATAATTATGTCATCATCAGTCCTATTATTGTTTTTCATCATTTTATAAGCCGCTTTTATTTCATTGGCAGATTTCTGTGGATTATTATTCAAATTACTTACCAATGATGAAAGATACATATTTAATTCATTTAGTAATTGATTCGATTTATCATCGAACATCGTGTCCTTTTCTGTATCATATGGATTTAAAAGTAAGTATGTGCTTTTAAAATTTTTTATAACATCAAAAGAAGTTGTTTCATCCAATGAAGACAAATTGTTAAGCGCAATATTATAATAGTTGTTTGCTAGTTGTTGGTCTCCTTTTTTTTGACAAATAACACCCATATAATAGCTCATGCAAGGATCATTAGAAATTGGCACATTATCAGACAAAGCATTATAGAGTATTTGTGCATCATTATATTGTCCTTTTTTTATTAATGCAGGTATTGAATAATATAAAATGCTGTTTAGGTCTTCTTTATCAACTGTATTTTCTATATTATTATTCCTTAATTTTTCATATTTATTTACAATGTCAAGACCTGATAAATGTTCTATTGAGTTATTTTTTTTAAATGAACAATTTCTTGAAGATTGTCTGTATACAGCTATAGACGATACTCTCATTACAAGTCCTCTTGTTTTTTATTTGTTTCATTACTTTTATAAATTTTTTCAGTCACTCTTTGTATATCAAAATCAATATCTTTTTGTTTTTTTATATTTTCAAATGGAATATCTCGTTTAACATTTTTATAAAAATCCAGTGCTGTTTGGAATGCACCAGCATCCTCAAAAATCTTTGCTATCTTCATAAGCATTTTGTTTTTCTGACTGGTTGAATTGTTATCATTCAAATTTCTTTCAACTGATTCTATTATTTCAAAACTATCTGGAGGTGTAATTTTCTCAGAGAGATTCTGTTGATAAAAATCTAAATCATTTTTTGTATAATTTAAAAAATGAGTATTGGTAATTGCTAATATTTTCATATTTAAAATCTCTATTACTTTTTGTTCTGTATAGCAGGTTGGCTCATGCGGGTATGTTAACAACAAGTAAAATTAATCCATATCTGGTAAATAATCTGTATCATCCTCGACATTATAGTTGTCATCATCTTCTTCAAAATAATCATTCGTCGAATCTGAACTTAATTTAGAATCCTCATCAGAATGAACATGAATGTTATAATTATCCCAGTCAATAAAATCTGAGTCTACACTTTCTGATTGTTCTTGATGTTGATTAATATCATCAGCTTTTGTTTCATTGTTATTATTTTTAAAAGTATTATTATATGAATCTTTCACAGATTTAATTTCTTCCATGGCCTCTTTAGCTGTATTAGAATAACTTTTTACCAATGCTTTTGCTGTCTCAGGTAATGCGATAGCTGTAGCTGTTCCGCCTGTTATCAAAGTAGTTAAGTTGCCATTTTTGGGCTTTTTGGGTACAAAAGGAGTCTCTTCTTTTTTTTCATTTTGATAATTTGCTGTAGATTCAAACGTATCGTCATCTTCTTCAAACAAAATTGGAATATAGATTAAATTTTTGTCTTTAGCACCGTAGTCAACAATTCTTTTCCCCTGAAAACTAATATTTGATGCTTTAATGTGAAAGATACTTTGTATTTTCATTCTCATCTCTCCTATTATTTTATATCCATTATAAACAATTAAAAAATTTTTTTTTGCTATGTTAATTTAACTTTTTAATAAAAATTAATAATTAAACAGTTTGTTAATTTATACTCTTTCTTTCTGCCTATATCGTGTTGAATGGCACCCATATTTTCCATTTCGGTTTTAAAAATATCTTTGTTCACTTAAAGCACTTCAATATAATCATACTGTTAAATATATTTTACATTTAGCAGTAAATAGTCCTAAAATAGCAATATATTACCTTTATACGCTTTACTGAAATCAAATTACCGGAGTACATATGCCTGTACAAAACGTAAATTATCCGATAAATAATACTTACAAAATCAACAAAACAAAGGTTAAGAAAAGACCGTTTGAATCTTTTGTGCCGGAAAATTTCGTATATCCTAAAATCCCGATTAACGCTTCAAAAGCATATGCAACACCACAAATTTATCCGGAGTATAAAGTTTTGGAAACCTTTAAACTGCCAAATACAGGAGTAGGCAAGGTTTATCAACTCAGAAACGGTCATAAAGTTATTGTTTTGCCTAAAAAAGGTCCGACTGTAATAAACACTTATGTTAGTGCAGGCTGGGATAATGAAAAAGAAGATAAAAGAGAATGTGCACACTTACTGGAACATGTTCTTGGTAGCAGGATTTTAACATCTCAAAATTCGGATATACAAGCAATTATTAGAGATCTTTCATTATATGCAAATGCGGGAACAAATAATGATTATACACATTATTACATTGAAGCTCCGACAACAGACAATAATGATTTGGAAAATATAATTAAGCTGCAATATGAAACAATAAAGCAGGAAGAGTTTGATGAAAGACTTGTTGAAAGAGAAAAGTACATCATTCATCAGGAAGCTTATGAAAAAAGTTTTAATACCTCTGCAGACAGATTATTATACAATAATGCCATTAAGAATTTATTGAATTTAAAAGATTCTGATACCTTGTTGCAAAATCTAAACCCTGAAGCTGTTTTGTCATTAACCAAAGATGATGTACAAAATTTTTACAAACAAAACTACCGCCCGGATAAGATGGTTACAACAATAGTCGGTAATGTTGATGACAATACAATTAAAACTTTATCAAAATATTTTAATCAAACCACTAATCCTATCATTGAAAATTCTGATTTTGCATTAAAAAAACATT
>CALUVO010000015.1 GCA_944324245.1 Candidatus Gastranaerophilales bacterium
TTTAATTTGTTTATTGTGTGCTTATTTAATGTTTGATTTAAACTTTGTTTTGTCTTACATATATATAAAGTATATACTAAGTCCAAAATTTCACTTTTTAGTATATACTGTTACATTTCTTTACAATATTATTAAAATATATGCTTAACAAGATTATTAATGGCTTAGTTTATATTTTTTTACTTCTGCTGATTCGATCGGACGCATATATCTTGCGTTAGAAAGCTTCACATCAATTGGACTTGAAAAATCCGTATAATCTATCTGAAGCAATTTTGAATAGAATTCTTCTTTCTTTATTGCTTCTACTTTAGATGTATCGTATGGATTTACAAGGTAAATATTTTCCTCATCCTGAGATTTGTATGTATATGCGTGCGCTTCACCGTGTGGATCGGGGTCATCTAATGACACTACAACAAGATTTTTAGAATTATCCAGTATCTTGCTTACGTTCTTTTCATCTAGTCTGCCGAGTTTAACAACATTGTCCTGAAGATAACATCCTTCTTCATTTGTTTTTACAAGAGATGTAACCTTTTTACCGGTTAGTGTTTCTATAGCGTTTCTTGGAATACCACCGCACAAATAATCAGATTCAGAGTATCCGCTTAGATGATACATGCTCATATAATTGGCCCCAGTAATTCTATTCTGTTCAATATTCTCTTTTCTAAATCTTTCAAAAGCAATTTCAAACGCAACAATATCTCTGTCACCTGCTGCATAAGTTTTTGTTTTTATTGCTTCGTCTAATTCTTCTTTTGTGATTGTGTATGATTTATTGGGTCCTTTTAGATTTATAGTTGTATTACCATTTTCATCTACTTTTATCAGCTCCTTGAATAGTTCCTTGTTTTCTTCTGATATTCCATATACTGAGGATAATAGCCAGCAATCACCCCTGTCTCCTTGCCGGATAGTGGATATTTCCCCGTCTGATTTTTCTTGCAGTTGTTTCTGTTTATCCACTTCTGCGCCAAATTCCTCAAATGTTTTTGTATCTTTGTTCCATTTGTAGAATATACCGTTATGAGGCCAATTGGAATAAACACCTGCTTGATTTGTTTTTACATAACCGTTTTTGCTTGCTAAAAAAGTCTCTGCATCCAGAGTTTCGCCGAGTGCATCATAGTATTTGTCACCTATTTGGTAGTATGCATCATCAGTAACTGCTGTTATGTCTGACTTTACAAACTGTGATTTGTCTTTGTCCCATGTTTTATAGCAATTTTCTTTTTTATCAAAAAATACAAAACTTTTTTTTGTTTTATCAAGCCCGTAAACTGTAGCCATAACATTGGGCAGATTGCATCCATAATCATTCATCGGCTGCAAATATGTCTTTTCTTTTTTTACAAATAGGTTACCGTTCGGGTCAAGATATGAACCTTTTTTGGTTTTACAATATCCTGTGTCAAATACATCTGTTATATCTTTTTGTTTTACGAATTTACTCTTTTGGTCATTCCATCTGTAATATACATTTTCTGCTTTTGAATAATATAAATTTGCATTAGCTGTTTGGGTGTAGCCTTCAACTTTTGCTATTTTATCTTTAACAGATAATTTGGATTCTTCTGTTCCTTTGTCCTTAATATCTATACCCCACATAGAAATATTTGTACTACTATTAGAAACAGTTGAATATGTAGATGTAGTATTTTGTTGCTGAATTGCGTCTAATGCTTTAATTTCCATAAACAGTCTCACTCTTCTTATACACATTTATATAAACAATTTTCAAATTTAGATATTTCAACAATAAAAATAATCTTTACATTGTTAACATTTTTTCTGCGAAAATTTCTTAATATGTCCGAGAAAAATTCATGATAGGACTCTGACAAATAAAACGATTAAGTATAGTTTTGCGAGAGGGTGAAAAATATTTTAATATTAAGAAATATTAATAAAGTATATATACAACACTAATAACTTGTTTTCTTTATATACTTGACTTTAGAGCAAAATAAGAATAAAATTTTAGAAATTTATATATACTTTTTAAAAATTTTTTTAAATAACTAGCAAAAAATTTTTTGTTCATGTTTTTAAGCATGAAAATACACGAAGTAAAAATTATCGGAGAGTAAATATGTCAAACTTAGATAACAACTTTAATATAAATAATGCTAACAGAACTTACACCCCAAATTTAAAAAAGGGTGAAGAAATAGTGGATGTAAAACCGCAAAAAAGACCTGATGACATGCCTGTTGAAATTCTAAACGATGGAGCACAGGCTGCAGAATCTTACGGACGTATACTCGTAAAACAGGCAGGCAAGGTTGATAATCCTGAAATGATTCAGTGTGTAAAAGATGCAATTGATTTTTACATGAACCATCCTGAGCTTGCTCAGGCCGGTGTTAAAGCAGGCGATGATGCATACGAACTTTTGAATGCACAGGGTGCACAGGATGCCTACGAAAAAGCATGCTGTGGTGCATGTGATGCGGCAGAAAACAAAGCTTTAAATTAATTAAAATAACAAATTATTAATAAATAGTTTGTTTTCCTCTGTTATAGTATAATTCCTGTATGATTAGTCAGGATAATTTGTTGTCACTAAATAAAATATCTATAATCTGCAACGAAGATGTGCAAGAGTCTTTAAAAGTTGCTGATTATACCTGCAGGATATTAAATTATAGCGGATTGAATGCAGAAATAAACACTTTTTCTTCGCCTGATAGAGAAGCTTCTCTTGTAATTACTGTAGGCGGAGACGGCACTCTTCTCAAAGCCGCACGATTATATGCACCGAAAGACACGCCGGTGCTTGGTATAAATTTAGGTCGACTGGGATTTCTTGCACAATTAAATCCTGATGAAATAGACGCATTGCCGAATCAACTTATTAATACCAGGTATACAGTCCAAAAACGAATGATGCTGTCTTCGTTCAATGACAAAATTCTTGCATTGAATGATATTGTAATTAAAGGTGATTCTTTCTCCAGAACATCTAAATTATTTTTATCCATAAACGGCAGAGTAGTATGCGACTATCTGGCTGACGGAATAATAATTTCAACGCCTACAGGCTCTACAGCTTATACTCTTTCTGCAGGCGGGCCTGTAATCATGCCTGAATTAGAAGCTGTTGTAATAGTACCTATATGTCCTCATACGCTTACGGCAAGACCGCTTGTTATACCTGCATCGGAAGAAATTAATATTTCCAGCTGCAAAACCTGTAATAGACTTAAACTTTCGGCAGACGGTCAGGAAACAATTGATATAAATACAGATTCATCTGTAAAAATACAAAAAAGTACAATTCAGGCGAAACTTGTTATACTGGAAAAAGAAAATAACGGATTTTATTCAATATTAAGAAAAAAACTGCAGTGGGGAGTGGGACCGGAACGATAAGTTATGATTAAATCACTTTCTATAAAAGATTTTATAATTATTGATGAACTTCATCTTGATTTTGATAAAGGTTTTAATGTAATCACTGGTGAAACAGGTGCCGGTAAAAGTATTATTATAAATGCAATTGACCTTGCTTTTGGTGCCAGAGCCGGTAAAGATTTAATAAAATCCGGCAGAAACAGAGCATCTATTGAACTTACAATTGAGCTTAAAGAGAAATTACCCCAAAACTTTATTGAAGAAACAGGTATTGAAGACTTCGGGCAAGAAGTTATTCTTTCAAGAGAACTTACTGAATCCGGTTCCCGCTCGCGTGTTAACGGATCTCTTGTAACACAGGATGTGATAAAGACTTTAAGAGAAATGCTGATAGATATACACAATCAGCACATGACATATACTTATATTCAGCCCAAATATCATATAAATCTTCTGGACAGCTACGGCGACAGTAATCATCAAAATGTATTAAACAAATACAGGGAAATTTACAGCAGATACAGTGAAATTTGCAAAAAATTAGATGACGCAAAAAGCAGGACACAGCTTACTGAGCAGCAAATTGAGTTTTTAAAATTTCAGATTGATGAAATAGAATCAGCTTCAATAGAAGATATTGAAGAGGATAAAAAACTTGAAGAAGAATTGAATGTGCTTTCAAATACAGAAAAGCTAAAAGAGCTTGCTTATTCCTCATACTGGACTCTTTACGGAGAAGACGGATGTATTCTCGATGCCTTGGGCAAAGTAAAAACAAATATTTCAAAAGCTGCAGAGACTGATTCTAATCTTTCTGAGTATGAATCACAGATTATTGATATACAGGAATCATTAAAGGAAATATCATCTTCGCTTAGAAATTATTCAGAGGCAATGGAGTTGGATGAGCAGCGTCTTGATGAAGTACAGCAGAGAATAGACACGTTGGATAAAATAAAACGTAAATATGGAAATACTCTGGAGCTGGTACTAGAAAATTATGAAAAATTCTTTGCTGAATACAATTCTATCGAATGCTCACAAGACGAAATTGAGACTCTTGAGTTACAGAAACATGAACTTTTTACCAGAATGCAAGCAGCCGCTGCAGAACTGACTGAATCAAGAAAAGAAATTTCTAAAGATCTGTCAGAAAAAATACGTTTTGAGCTGGAAAAACTGGATATGCCCAAAGTTCAGTTTGAAATACAGATTACGGACTGTGATTACTGTATAACAGGCAAAGACAATGTAGAATTTTTAATTTCAACAAACATATCAGAATCGCCAAAACCGCTTGCAAAAATAGCATCAGGCGGTGAAATTTCAAGAGTAATGCTTGCTTTAAAAACAATATTTGCAAAAACTGACAATATAAATACAGTCATTTTTGATGAAATAGATACAGGAATATCCGGAAACGCATGCCAGGCTGTTGCACAAACTATTAAAGAACTTGCGAAAACTCACCAGATTATATCAATAACGCACCAGCCTATAATAGCTGCAAAATCAGACAGACATTTTTATGTTGCAAAAACTCAGGAAGAGACCACAAGTGTAAAAGTTTATACACTTGATGAGAAGAATAAAATAAAAGCTATTGCAATGCTTGCTGCAGGTGAAATTTCAGACGATTCTATAAACTTTGCAAAACAACTTATATACAATTAAAAGAAACATGGTTATAATAAAATTTGTACTGCATCATAGGAGTGTTTAAGTTGAAAGCTGAGTATTTTGTATATATGTATGCTCTTGCCATATTGATATATGCGGGATTAAAAGTATTTCATATACATTTAAGAATCATTGACGGATTTTTTATAATGTTTTGCGGTTTGTGTGTAGTTGTTTCTTTAGCATCAATTATAAAAATTATGGCAGGTAACAAAGACTGATATTCAAGATCTATGCTTCTATCGGGGATTTATACAAAAAATTCCTCAGATACTATATAAATCCGCAAAAAAAATTGTTGACGGCAAATTTTGTTCTTGTTACATTAGATAAGCAAACCGAAACTTAATTAAAATTTAATAAAAAATGCGTCTGTAGCTCAGCAGGTAGAGCACTCCCCTTTTAAGGGATAGGTCATGCGTTCGAATCGCATCAGACGCATTTTTTTGATTTTCGGTAGGGCGGAGTCGAATCTGCAGAGCAGATGAGCGAGCCCGTAAGAGCATCAGCAGATATTGAATGAAAATTTGCATAAGCAAATTTGAATGAAATAATAAGCTGTGCGTACCCGAATAATCAATCAAATATTATCAGTCATTTGATTCGAACGCTTCCAAATTTAAAGTCGCAGGCTTACGCCCGCTTAGTCGCATCATACAAAAGTTCAACCTTTATTTTGGGATTAAGTTATGTAAAAAATTTATATATGAAAATGAATAACAATCCATTTTGATATAGACTAAAAAAGGAAAAGTCGGGGAAAATATGGATTACAAACTTATAGAGATGAAAGTGTTTGGTGATGAGAGAGGAAAATTGATTTCTCTTGAAAGCAACAAAAATATCCCCTTTGAAATAAAGAGAGTTTACTATATTTTTGACACTCTGCCCGATCAAGACAGAGGCAAACATGCACACAAAAATATGGAACAAATCATAGTTGCTATGGATGGTGCATGCCAGTTTGTACTGGACGACGGCAAAACACGAGAATCTGTCTGGCTGAACAGACCTGATATAGGTCTGTATATAGGCAAAAATATGTGGAGAGAGATGAGACATTTTTCTTACGGGTGCAAACTAATGGTGCTTGCAAGCGACTATTACGATGAAAAAGAATATATTAGAGATTATGATGAGTTTTTGAAAGCGATAAATAAATGATACATCCATTATCAGACGTACAATCAAAAAGTATTGGTAAAAACACAAAAATCTGGCAATACTGTGTAATTTTACCGGATGCAAAAATTGGAGAAAACTGTAATATATGTTCTCATTGTTTTATCGAAAATGATGTGATAATAGGTAATAATGTTACAATAAAAAATGGCGTTGCTGTCTATAACAATACCGAAATTGAAGACAATGTTTTTATCGGTCCAAATGCTGTCATGGTTCATGATAAAAATCCTGTTTCACTAAACAAAAACGCAAAAATTGATAAAATAACATTAAAGAGAGGTTGCTCGTTAGGTGGCAACGTAACTATACTTCCCGGAGTGACTATTGGAGAGAACGCATTAATAGGAGCAGGTAGCGTAGTTACAAAAGATGTGCCGGCAAACTGCATAGTAATAGGTAATCCTGCAAGAATATTAAAGAAAATAAATATTGAAGAAAAGAAACCGTTATAAGCTGCAATATACGATAAATATAAAAGTTAAATAAAAATATTTAGAAAAAATAAAAAACATTTGTACTAACAAACGATTAAAATTATCCGGAAAAATTTCGTGATAAGACAGTGTCGGACAAAACAATCCTGAGAATAATTTTGTGAGAGGAAAACGAGGTGAATAATAACTCTTTCGGTGTTGACTAAATCTCAAGTTAAAATGGACGGGAATAGCAAAATTTTTGACAAGCGAACAGTAGTGAGCCTGTCTTTGAAATGCAGAGTAGGTGAGTGTCATTTGTTCTCTGTTTGTGAAGACATTTTGCACTGAATCAAAGATTCAGAGTTACAAGTGATGAAATTGACAACAGTATAAATACGTGAGATTCTAAAAATGGATATTAAAAATTAGAGGAATAAGGACATGTACGGCATATTAAAATTTTTAAAAAATGTCTTAGTACAGAAAAAAATAGTAAATAAAGTTCAAAAAAAATTAAAAAAAGCCGGTTTTATAATTGATAATAAACAAAATATTCTTAAAACACCGGAAGGTATAACTGCCATTTTAGAAACAGATCGAAATTCATCTCTGTTTCAAATTATTTGAGAACATTGACATGATAATGTTGGTATATCATTTTAAGAATCCTGCAGAATAAGAACAGATGATAAAAAATACCGGAATGATATATGCAGTAAAAACAGAAACAAAATAGCAATATATAAAGGGAAAAAGACGTGAGTTTAAAAAATTTTTTAAAGAATTTGAAATTTTTATTTAAAACAAAATTGACCGACACAATCTTAAATATGACAGAATCTGAGATTATAGAGCAGACTTTGTATGAAATTCCCGGTAATCATGTAAAAAGACCCAATATTATACAAATAGAAGACACAATCAAAGCCCTCGTTGAAAAACCGTTTAGCATATGCCGTTTTGGCGACGGAGAAATTGATATCATATACGGAGGAAAAATCGGGTTTCAAAAAAGAGATAAAAAACTGGCAGCACGTCTCAAAGAAATTATTGCAAACAGTGAGGAGAATCTGCTAATAGGCATCAATTACCAATATTATTACCCTAATTTAGAAAAACAGTCGTCTTTTGTAAAAAAGTTTTACCGCACACACGTACCAAAATACAGAAAGAAATTATCTGATATTATTGATTGGAATAAACAATATTGCAGTGCAGGGTTTAACCAAATGTATATGACTCACAACGATTATGATTTTGAAAAACTCTATAATTCGCTCAGGCAGATTTGGAATGATAAAGATATAACCGTTATATGTGCAAAAAATGCATTTAAGGAGAGCACAACCCGACGGCAGATAAATCAATATAACACTATACAATACAATATCTACGATAATGCAAGGTCTATTGATTATATTTACGCACCTTCCCGTAATTCATTTAGTGAATATGACTCTTTACTTAAGGAAGCGGTCAAAATTGACAAAAACAGATTGATTATAACAATGATAGGACCGGCCGGGAAAGTACTTGCTATGATTTACATAAACTTGGATACAGAGTTTTGGATTTGGGACATCTTGCAAAAGATTATGACTGGTATAAAAAGAAGATAGAAAAAACAACGGATAATATAATCAAATTTTTTGCGGCGGAATAGTAATCATATAAAATATGAAGAGGGTAATAAATAATGGCAAATGAATATAAATTTACAGTTGTAATGCCGAATTATAATCAGGAAAAATATATCAAACAGGCGATAGATTCTGTTTTGATGCAAAAGACAAATTTTCCATTTCAACTGATAATTACAGACGATAATTCAACAAAAGATAACAGTGTAGCAATTTTAAAAGACTATGCTGAAAAATATCCTGATAAAATTAAACTTTTACTAAATGATAAAAACATTGGCGGATATAAAAATTATCTGCGAGCAGAAGCAATAACAAAAACTCCGTATTTTATGGTTCTTGATGCTGATGATTATTTGACAGATGAAAATTACTTTCAAAAAGCGGTAGATTTTCTGGATAATAATTCTGAATTTACAATTTATTCGACAAACCTGCTTTATTTATTCGAAGACGGCTCAACAAGAAAATATATAAAAAAACCGGTAAAAGTTCTTGATTCTACATTTGAAGATTATCTGCACGATAAATGCATAATCCCGCAGACTTTAGGTATGGTTTTTCGTAATGTAATTTTTATAAACGGTGTACCGCAGGAACTTATTGATGCTCCTGATAATGATAAAATCAATGCGTTAGGTGCAGACAGATTCAGATTTGTTATGCATTTGCATGAAGGTAAAGCACATTATGTAAATGAAATATCCGGTGTTTACAGAATATTAAAAAAAGAGAGCATATATTCAAGCACAAGTTCTTTTGAAAAATATGTATGCGAAGCCAATGCTTATGTAGAATTTAATAAATTTTTCCATAATGAATATAACAAGCTTTATATAAACAAAGCATACAAGGCTTTAAAAAAGTCATTAATGGAATATAGTCTAAATCTTGAAACAATGGAAATAGAAATTCCTGACTACCTGTTTGATCTTTTGCAAAAGGTAACAAATGAATGCAATAAAAATAAAGACATAATTGATAAAAAAGTAAATTTTAAAAACAAACCGGACAATTATATTTTCTATAAGCTATACAAATTCTGTGCTAAAAAACTTATTAAAAGAGGTATTCTGTAATGATAAAGTTTCTTGACCTGCACAAAATAAATGAAAGATACAGAATAGAAATAGATGAAAGAATAAAAGCTGTACTGGATTCCGGATGGTATTTGCTCGGAGAACAGGACAAAACTTTTGAAAACAATTTTGCCGCATATTGCGGAGTAAAACACTGTATAGGATGCGCAAACGGACTTGAGGCTTTGAGCCTGATAATAAAAGGCTATGATTTTTGTGCGGGTGATGAAATCATTGTACCGGCAAATACATATATTGCATCCATTTTAGCGATTACTCAGAACGGATGCACGCCGGTGCTTGTTGAACCTGACATAAATACATACAATATTAATCCGGATTTAATAGAAGAAAAAATTACAGAAAAAACTAAGGCTATAATGGTGGTACATTTATACGGGCAGGCAGTACAAATGGAAAAGATACGGCAGATAGCCGAAAAATATAACCTTAAAATTATAGAAGATTCTGCGCAAGCGCATGGAGCAATGTATCAGGGCAAGAGGGCAGGCAATCTCGGTGATGCAAGCGGATTTTCTTTTTATCCCGGAAAAAATCTCGGTTGTCTCGGTGACGGCGGATGTGTAACGACAAATGATGATGAACTTGCGTTTAGAATCAGAGCTATTGCAAATTACGGCTCGGATTACAAATATCATCATATCTTTAAAGGTGTAAATTCCCGTCTTGATGAAATTCAGGCAGCAATACTGGATGTAAAGCTGAAATATCTGGATGAAGATAACAAAAAACGCAGAGAAATTGCAAAGTTCTACAGAGAAAATATTAACAATCCGGCAATTATACTGCCTGAACCGTATGATGAAGCTGCACATGTCTGGCATATATTTGCAATAAGAACAAAAGACAGAAATAAACTCCAGAAATATCTGGAAAAACATGATATACAGACAAACATTCACTATCCCGTTCCTCCTCACAAACAGGAATGCTACAAAGAATGGAGTCATCTTTCATTCCCGATTACTGAACAAATACACACAGAAGTATTGTCCCTGCCTATGAGTCCGGTTTTAGAAGATGCAGAAACACAAAAAGTTGTCGAGGTAATAAATGAATACCAAACAGAAATTTGATTTAGTTTTTTCTCTTGGCGGAAATTGTACAGCTGCACACAATCTTCAATACAGAGGCCTCAGAATATTTTCTTTGCCTTTTGATTGGACATATATTGTTGATGAAAAAGCAATTTACAATCTGGCAGAAGGTTTTCAGACAGATTTTAAATATTTTTTATTAAAAGAAAATCTACAAGAACTGCCAAAAGAAAATTACAGTAAAGATCATAAAGATAAAATTCAATATAAAGATACAAAAACTGAATATTATTTTGTGAATCATTTTTTGAAGTCAATTGATGATATAAATGAATATAACAGAGTAAAAAATAAATTTGATAAAAGAGTAAAACGTTTAGATTCTTTTATTAAAAAATCAAAAAGAATTTTGCTTTTATTGAGTATTAATTTTTCTATTGATATTGAACTGTGTAAGTATCTAATAAATATATTAAATGAAAAATATCCTGATAAAATTTTCTATTTGAGAGTCATGTCTTTTGGCGTTAATGAAGATGATATATTAAAAACAGATAATATAGAAATTTATAACTATAGCAGAAAATTGATTTTAAATGATTATATAAAAACAACGGAAGAATGGAATTTTCTAGATACTATTGACTATAATCCTGCTCTTTTAACGGCAAAATGGGGATTTTTAATGATAGATAAATTAAAAAAAGGTTATGCTGTTGTATTTTTTCCGGTATTTAATACAATATTTTATATAAAATTGTATATTTTAGGCTTGAGAATACACTTTATAATAGGAAGAAACAGGCTTGAATAAATGAACACTACTGTTACTGTCAAAATATCCGCATATAATCATGAAAAATATGTACAGGAAACCATACAATCCATTATCAATCAAACTTATCAAAATATAGAATTGATTGTTATAGACGATGGTTCTACAGATTCCACATGGCAAAAAATACAAGAAATGAAAGACACCTGCGAAAAAAGATTTGTAAATGTCATATTTGAAACACAGGAAAATCACGGTACCTGCTATACAAATAACAGACACTTGCAAAAAGCTCAGGGTGAATATATCTACTTTATTGCTTCTGATGACAAAGCAGAACCTGCTGCAATTGAAAAACTGTACAATTTTCTATCCCAAAATCCGGACTATGCACTCTGTGTCGGTGATGACGCTATTATAGATTTTGAATCAAAAATATGTTACTGGGATAAAAAAAGGAATATTGTTTATAACGAAAAGGAAGCTGCATACAAAACATTCGCAGACTTTTTGCAAAAAACACAGAATCTTGATTTTACTCAGGATTATTTCGGAACTTACAATACAATTTATCCGAGAAACTATATCCCGAACGGATATCTGATTAGAAAATCCATATTTGACAAGATTGGTCCTTTTAGAAAAGAAGCACCTCTGGAAGATTACTGGCTTATGCTCCAGATTTCAAAATATGCAAAAATGAAATATATAGATGAAATACTCTTTTATTACCGGTGGCACAGCACAAATACAATAAAACAAAAAAGAAAAATCGGTGATTATATAAGACAAACACGTGTTTATGAAAATGAACTTCTCAAAAATTCCGACCTTACAACAATGCGTCCGGAAGTGAAAAATTTCATCGAACAAGGTGAATGCTACAAAAAACAAAATTATTTCGGGATTTTAACAAAAACTGTTAAAATGACACAGTTTAAAAAGATATACAATTACAAATTATTTGGACTGACTGTTTTAACTAGATATAAAGATATACAAAAATAAAGCAGATTGATTGAAAATTTACAGTAATAATTTCTAAAAATTTACTAAGAATCCATGTTTAATTTCTATGTTTTAATTGTATTATATGTTTTTATTGCATATTTATCCGTCATACCTGAAATGTAGTCAATTATAGCCTGTTTATAATTATTAGGTTTCTCCAGATTATAGATGACAGCGTTTTTATATTTTGGATTAACTGCTTGATTATCAGAATATTTTATCAGCCATTTTCTAAAATTTTGCACACATTTATTATTTATTCCTGACAAATATTCTATTGTATCTTTTCCTTTATACATATTTACGTATTTATCATATATTCCGAAAATTATTTTGTCGCATTCTTCTTGAGAAAGTTCTTTTGCTCCTTTGAGTTGATATATATTCTTGTAATTGTAATCTTTAATATCTTTCATCAATTCAAATACAGGTTTTGAAAAACCGATTCCTTTAGTTGTATCGGAATTTTTTATCAAATCGTTAACAAAAATATTGATTAAAACAGTATTGTTCACATCCAAGGAGAAATTAGGCAGATGTTTTTTTACTAAATCTTTTAATTCTTTTCTGTTTTTGTCGTTATATATCCCCAGCCTGTAAGCATCTTCTATATCTTTTCCAAGATACGCGATTTTGTCTGAAATTTTTACAATTATTCCTTCCCATGTGTATGGTTGTATTTTCCCGGGCTCGGCTATTAATTCCAAATCAATAGCAGTGTTTCTGGGTTTAATATAATTTTCGTCAATTTCTCCGCAATGATTTATTATTCCGTCTCTGACGGCATAGGTGAGTCCGAGATTATTTTGTTCTCCCTGAGAATTGGTTAGTGTTAATATTTTATCTGCCATACGTAAACTGTTTTTTTCATGCCAGAACAGCGGCAGCCCTTCTTTTTGTGTAATTGTTTTTAAAGAGCGTTCCCCGTCATGCCCGAATGGAGAATGCCCTATGTCGTGTCCGAGGCCGATTGCTTCTGCCAGTTCTTCATTGAGACCGAGTTTTCTGCAGATATTTCTTGCTATATCCGTAACCTGAAGTACATGTGAGCTTCTTGTTGATACCATATCATTTTCACACAGAGGGAAAACCTGTGTTTTAAAACGCATTCTGTCAAATCCTTCCGTATGAACAAGCCTGTCTCTGTCTCTTTCAAACTCCGACCTTATCTCATACGGCTTTGCTTCTATAGGTGTATTTCTCTTAATTGCCTGCTGCCATTTAGGATTATCCGGTGTCATTGCCTCTTTTGAAAAAGATTTATCTTTCATCTGCATCTGCATAAAAGTCAGAATACTGCTTTTAAAAGACGGCAGAACAAAATCATTTGAAACATTGGAATAATGTTGAGGCGGAGAAGTTTGCGCTTTTTTCTGCGGAATTTTGTTTGTATTGAGGTTAAATAAAACAGGTAACAGCATATTTTATTTATATCATTTTTTAAAATTTTTAACATGCAATATAAAATTTTTGTAACAAACTCTTGCGCAGTTTTAAACAAATATACATAATAGAAATGTACTGTTCATGGGGTTTATGTATGACTTGTGTGAAGAGTAATGCGGCTGTATCACCGTTGGTTTCTCTAAATCCGTTCTTTTTATATAAAAAGAATGTCAGTTTTGCTGCGGCAAAAGCTGAGGACAGTGATGCATATCAAAAACGTATACCTAAACCGGAAGTCAAGACACCAAAAAAAGATCATCCGGTTTATCTTGATGATATTTCATTTGCAGTTGCTAAAAAGATAGCTGAAAATGCTAACAAACTGGGTATATCAAGAACCGACTATCTGATACAAAATATCCGCTCACTTGCCTATATCCCTCAGGTTATGCCAGAACCCTCAAAAACGGCAATTGTAGGTAAAACAAATGTCACAACTCTTATTGACGGGGAACAGATTTTTGATAAAGCCGTAGAATACATAAAAAGCGCAAAAGACTCCATACAAATAGAAATGTTTGAATTTCAGCATCTTTCTATAGACGGACACAAATGGCCGTCTAACGGAGCTGAAGCAGTTGCCGGTTTTGAAGAACACAACAGTCTTTTGCCGATAATAATAAAAAAGAAAAAAGAAAATCCTGAGTTAAAAGTCCAGATTATCCTCGATGCCCACAAATGGTATATGGACGGTACAGGCGCACCAATACGCCATTACAACAATCAGGATATGATTAGATATCTTAAAACAAACGGTATTGATGTTGTTCCTTATCCCCGTCCGGCCCAAAGCGGTGCGGCTTTGCAGCACGTAAAGCTTGTGGCTGTAGACGGTAAAAAATTAATAATAGGAGGGATGAACTGGGGTACGCATTCCACGGCAAACCATGATGCCTGTGTTGCTGTAGAGACAAGAGACGGCAATAAAAATTCGGAAGTTGACAACATTTTAACTGAAATTTTTAATAAAGATTGGGCTTTTTCCTGGCAGAGACTGGGCAGAACAAAAATTGTTGCAGGGCCATTAACGGAAGATGAACAAGTTTTATACAAAGGCTTGAATAAAGAAATTAAGCAGGAAAATGTTGATTATATGAAAATTGTAGGTGAGCTCTACAACAACGATAATGACAAAAACCGTTATGATGAAAGTGATTTATCTAAACTGGATATTATAAAAAGAACACCTGTGGAAAATCCGGCGATTAAAGTCCTTTCAACAAAACCGAGAGAACTTGCTTACATAGGAGAAAAAGGCTCTGAATCTATAAGACAGTATGTAATGGAAAAAGTAAAAACTGCAAAAAAACTGAGAGCTGAGCTTTTTGTCCTGTCTGACAAAGAAATTATACAAACAATTATAGACAGGGTGCATAATGGAGAGCTCGATGCCAGAATCATAGTGGATCCTTCGATTATAGAAGAGTTTCCTTATTGTAATACCGCATATCAAAAACTTGTAGAAAACAATATAGACGTACGCCAGTACAAAACGGATACAAATATTACACAAAGAATGCACGGCAAATGGGCTGTTTTTGACGATAAAGAAGTTCTAATCGGCTCTGCAAACTGGTCTGCTATGGCAATGAACCAGAATTTGAAAAAAGGTCAGAGAGAAGATTATGAAAAATATACAGAAAAAATTAACAAAGAAATTGTCGGTTACATGAAAACCGTTGAAGCATATGAAAACGCCGTCGGAATTCCTCCTATCATAAGAAAAAAACTTGATTATAAAGAGGTAATGATAAGACGTGCAAAAATAAAAAAAGCAGTAAACGAAATAAATGAAACCGGTACCGCAGAAATAAAACTTCAGGATAAAGTTTATAAATTCGATGTCAAAAACCGCTCCGATTTAAATACTATAAAAGGCTATTATAAAATCATCATCGACAGAAATAACGCAAAAGAAAAATATAAAAGAGGCAATAACGAAGCGGCTATTGCTTTTGAAAAGCCTGTTCTGGCAAGGGTTTTTCTGCGTCAGTTTGAAAAGGACTGGAAACACTCTGAATCAGAATATGAAAAAGTAAGAAACAGAGTATACGAAGCACCGCCTATGAACGGCACAAAACTGGATGTGGCAGGTTAGTATGAAAATTTTACCGGTAAAACTAGTCTATAAAACTAATATGAAGCCTTCTTCTTATATTTCAGCAGGCAATAACGCAAACACGCAGGAAAAAGAATCTTCCTGCATGTCTTTGGGCTTTTATCCGTATATTTCTGTCTTTGCACCTTCTTTTAAAGGAGATTTTTTTGAAAACAATTTTACTAAAAAAGTTGAAGGTAAAAAATATCAGGGTCTTGGCTTGATGGAAAAAAACGAAATAGGCTCCCCCGAGTGGTACGATTTTTCTAAAGTAGGCTGGAAATATTTGAGCAAAGAGCCTCTGGATTGGACAACCGCAGCACCGAAAGATTTTTATGTATTTATTCAGGCAAATGCTCTTGCTGAAGGTTATGAGTCTGCCTGGGTCAGAAGGTTTAACTATACAAACAGAAAAAAAGCTCTTGCTACCTCACATTCAATAGATTCAAGAATCGTAAAAGAACCGCCGTCAAAAGAACTTCGTAAAAATCCGTTTAAAGATAAATCTTTCGCATCAAATATAGACGAGCTGTTAGACACACGCCGCCACAAGTCGCTTGACAAACCTGTTACCGATAAAAACGGCAACTTATGCATAGATGCAGTCGTTTTTGATACGGAAACCACCGGTACAAATACGGGTGACTCATCAAAACCGCTTGATAAAATTATTCAAATAGGTGCAATACAGATAAAAAACGGCAAAATTATTGAAGAAACTGCATATAATCAGCTTATAAATCCGGAGATGCATATACCGGAAGCGTCTTCAAATGTTCACGGTATTTTTGATAAAGATGTGGAAAAAGCGCCTGTTATGGAGCAGGTATTAAAACCCTTTGTAAATAATTATCTAAATAAGAAAAACGGGATAATCGTTGCTTATAACTCACAATTTGATATAAGCATGCTAAATAACGCAATAAAAGAGCACAACAGTTATTCTGCTGATGAATTGAAGCCGAAACGATATTTTAAAGTCATTGATCCGTTTCTTTTAATTCAGAGGATTCATCCTTATGTCGGTGCATCCAAACGTTTGTCGAATCAGTACAGATACTTTTTCTGCAAAAATATGGATAATGCCCATGATGCTCTTGCCGATGTAAAAGGCACTGTAAATATTTTAAAATATTCTCTTTACTATCTTGATAAACACAGAAAAGACAAAACAAAGCCGTTAACAATAAGAGAAGTTCTGCTTTTCCAAAACGGCTTTGAAGTCCCTAATATTGATATTCCTCTGGATGCTCAGGGCTGCAATGCGAGGGTGAATTTTAGAACCTCTTACAGGCCTGTATCATTGAGTGTGGACAATTATCATAATGGTTATATGCTTACTGCACAGGATATTGAAGAGCTTTTACCTGATATAGGAAAAGCAAATGCCAAAAAACTAATTAACGATGTTGAAGGTGAAAAAATAGATATGAAGCAGCCTAACGGTTTGCCTTTAAATGCTGCGGAAACAAGACAGAAACAAAATGCAAAAGGTATGGAAAATTCTTTTTATGTAATGAAACGAAACTTTAATAAAGTCCTTGATTTTGCAAAGATAGATGCCTACGGTGATAAATCAAAAGAAGAAATAAAAGAAATAATAACCCAAAAAGCAAAACACTATATACACAAAGATTCTATTGATTTTTGGATGAAAAACCCCAATCCTTTTGATATAAAAGAAGGAAATGACATTCCGGATTTTGAAATATCAAAAAGAGTAATGCTTGAAGAGTTAACACAATAAATTTTCACCGTATATAAATTTATACGCTCAAATATTTCTCTAACAATTCACCCATTTTGTTTCCGAAAGCATAAGCTTCAACTTCGAGCGGGTTATTTCTGTATGTATCGCTTCCCATACCAAATATATCCAAACCTTCGTATTCGCTGTTAGCTTTTAGGTGTTCAAAAGCCTTTTTGCCTTCCGGTGAATCAGCCTTAAATTTAGGCATTTTTAAAACATCAGAAAAATTCTGTCTTACTTTTTGTACAAGAGATTGAGTACATTGTTCTTTTACATTTGCAATGAATTCATCTGTCTTTCCTGCGTCTTTTGCCTGCCGGTATCCAATATGGAAGGGTATATTATTAAGAGGATTTTTTATTGCGTTATTTATACTGTTATTAACTGAAGTTTCTACATATTTATCAACTGTAATACCTTCTGTACGCAACATATTGGTAAATTGCTCACAGTGTTTTAGTTCATGCGAGAGCATATTCAACTGCTGATTTTTGCTTAATGTTACAAAACCTGATGAATATTTTATTGTATTATGTATTGGACTATAGCCTCCGGTTATAGACATTAGTCCGTCATTTCCATTTATGGATATTTCTTTTGGTGCAACACCTTTTAGTCCCATATAGTCAACCATTTCTTTATATGCATTTTTAACAAAGTCTTCACCAGAGAGGTCTTTCAATTTTTCAAAACGTATCTGTAAATCCTGAGGGATTTCTTTTAGAATATTTGCTTTTTGGGTGGCAATTCTTTTTCCTCTGGAAAGAATTCCAACTGCTATTCCTGCTGCCAGAGCAAGACCTGTATAAACAGCTGTTTTTAGTTTTTTATTTGACTTTGTCAGGCTTTTTTCAGGCTGTACATTTTCTTTTAAAGGCACTGTCTGTTTAATTGTCTGCTTTTTATTATTTACATAATTTTTGTTTGATATACCTGAAAAACTAACAGCTGAAATCATAAAGCAACCTTTCACACACGTACTATGTATTTATAAAAACAAATACATGTAAAAAATTGCGTGTGTCTAAAATTGTCCGAGAAAAGCTAAAACCTGAAATAAATAAACGGATTGTAGGTAGAAGCGGCAATGGTTGCCGAGGATAAAAGGAATAAAAATAACAGCCAGATGTTAATAAGACCGTATAAAAATTTGTTTTCTTTTTTAACATTAAGAATGTTTTTAAATACAGGTATAGAACACACAAGCGCGGCAATAAGCATAATAACCTCATAAGTATCAACATAATAAGGCAAAGCATAAGAAATATCGTGGATGAGGACAAGTCCGAACATGTTCTTGATATATTTAAACGCATAGCCTAAATCATCAGACCTGAATAAAACCCAGCCAAGTACAAAAACAAAAATAGCGTAAATGTGTTTTGAAAAATTAATCCAAAATCCTTCAGCCTCTTTGTGCCATCCGGTGATTTTTTCTAAAATAATAAACAATCCGTTCCAGGCACCCCATACAACAAAAGTCCAGCTGGCTCCATGCCACAGACCGGTTAACAGAAAAACTACCCCGAGATTAAAACAGGTTCTTTTTAAAGAACATCTGCTGCCGCCAAGCGGGATATAAAGATACTCCTTAAACCATGTTGATAAAGAAATATGCCATCTTCTCCAGAATTCGGTAATAGATTTAGATATGTAAGGATAATTAAAGTTTTCCATAAACTTAAACCCGAATATTGCCCCCAAACCTATTGCCATATCAGAATAACCTGAAAAGTCAAAAAATAACTGGAAAGAATAAGAAACAGCCCCAAGCCACGCCACGAGCGGAGTAAATGTATCAGGAGCCTGAATAAATATTTTGTCGGCAATTGCCCCTAAAGTGTTTGCAATAAGCATTTTTTTAGACAACCCGATGATAAATCTTTTTACGCCGTATTGAACTTTGTCAAAGTTAACTTCGCGAGAATCGATTTGCTCAGCAATATCATGATATTTTACAATAGGGCCTGCAATTAATTGAGGGAAAAGGCAGATGTATAAAGCTAACTTGTAAAAATCTCTTTGAGCTTTGCAATCGCCTCTGTAAACATCAATAAGATAAGACATAGCCTGAAAAGTGTAAAAAGAGATACCAAGAGGCAAAATAACCTCAACAAGCTTAATATCTGCAGAGAATAAATGATTAATGTTATCAATAACAAAGTTAAAGTATTTAAAATAAGCAAGAAAGCCTAAATTAACAATAACAGTTAAAATTAAAGAAAGTTTTTTAAATTTAATCCATTTATCGATAGCAATGGCGCCAAAATAGTTGACGATAATGGTTAAAAACATAATAGCTAAATATCGCGGCTCGCCCCAGGCATAGAAGAGGATGCTTGCAGCAAGGAGAATACCGTTATGGAGCTCTTTTTTAGAGCAAAGGTAAATCAAGCACACAATAGGCAAAAACATATATACAAATGTCATTGATGAAAATAGCATTTTAGTCTATTCCTTATTTTTTCTTATAAAAATCATTCAAAAGTCCAATCCCGCTTTGATTTAAACAAATTATAAGAATATCCGGACGGCTACTTACTATCTTTTGTTCATACGTTTTAATATTTGGACCAAAATATCCTTTTCTACCGGATGTAAATATTCTTAATGTCTTAGAAAAACTATATTTCAAAAATTCTGCAATATGCTGACCGAATGAATCTCCTAGAACTACTATTGACGGTGCGGTATAGTTATCATTATTTAGAAAATAGTAATATGATATATTCCGTTTAGGTTTTAACTTAAAATCCGTGTATGCAATAATATTTTTAGATGTTTTAGGTTCAAAATATTTGTAATTAACATTAAATATTTTTTGATTGTTGAGACCGAGTTTTGTATATTGACCTCCCAGAGCAGGATGAGCTTTAGGCGGAATTTTGCTCTCTTTTAGAACGAAATCATTTAATTCATAGGTTTGTACATTTTTAAAATCTTTTTTGATTTCTTGCATTAATATTTTGTATGCAGTATACCCTGCTGGAAATGTCCAATGATGGTCTGTTTTATAAAATACATAATCATTGGTGGATTGTTCTTTTAATTCTTTATAGGGATATATAACCTTAACGCCTGTTTTTTTATATATGTATTCATGTATGACTTTTGCGTATTTTTCTTCCT
Organism: Candidatus Gastranaerophilales bacterium; assembly: GCA_944324245.1. GTDB lineage: Bacteria > Cyanobacteriota > Vampirovibrionia > Gastranaerophilales > Gastranaerophilaceae > Limenecus. The sequence continues at coordinate 20,631 of CALUVO010000015.1, forward strand.
GTGTAGTTCCTATGAAAGGATACGCTTCTTTTTTATATATTAAATGTTTTGAAGGGGCTAAAATTATATAAAGTTTTATATTGTTTTTATCACAAAAGTCCTTAAATTTTTGCACATTATAAGCATATGAGTCTAATTCTTCATCAGAAAATGTTTCAGGTGCCGGTCTAAGATGGAAATACATCCAATTATTGTTTTTATTAATATAGGCTGAATTATTTTGGGAAAAATAATTTTTAGCAATATTGAATCTTGTATTTATATAACTATCCAGTATGAACTGTCTGGTGAAAAATCTGTCACTAAACCAGTTGTCAAAATCATTTCCAAAGTTAAAATTGATACTGTTTTTGTAAATAAAGGGTTTATATTTAGCAAGATTTCTGTTTTCTTTTTCAGATTTAACAGTCTTTTTATCAATATTACTCATCGGAATAAACAAAATAGCAAAGAAGAGTAAAAGAAAAACAATATCCATCCTCGAGGCGTTGTTTAAGGTTTTAAAATCTGCGAGATAAGAGGTCAGCTTGTAAGCAAGTAAAAAGCTTAAAACTGCAATGACAATTAATAACTTAATATCAAATTTTGTCGGAGATTTTACGTTAACAGGCTTGTTGTAAATCAAAGAAAAAGTATCTGATTCAGGATAAATAACTAACTTGTCACCTTGAATCTTTAATTTTCCGCCATCTATCGAAAAAGCCTTTAAATCATCCAGCTTATATTTTCCATATCTAAGCTGAATCTCGCTCAGAACAAAGCTTTTCAGTCTTTCGGGGGGTATTTCAGTATTTACAACTATTTTCACCTTTTTTGCGTTATGCACTCTGTCTATAAAAAGCTCTACAAAATTTGTCTCATCAAGATTTGTTTCTACAACTCCGTATTTTACTTTTTTAAAGTCATTGTTATCTTTTTTATTTAAAAAGAATTCAAACCTTGTATTACCTAAATATTCTGCATTAAAAGAGATTTGAAGAGGTTTTAAACAGAACCAGAACCTATTTGTTAGCGCTATACACAAAATTGTAATAACAATACTGATGATTGTTCTCTTTTTCATTGTAGAATCCCCAACCGTATTTATTAAAATCCTAAATAAAACAAATCTCTTTGTAAAGGTTTTATGCTGAATTTGGAATACTAATGACTTATTGACATTATTTCATATCGTCAACTGACTCCGGGTACGTCTTGGATTTTCTTCACGCTCGGACAGTTTCCAATTTTTATACTGCACGGAGATACTTCGTATCTCCGTGCAGTATAAAAAATAACAACGCCGTACGCATCAGGATGCTCTCGGGTACAAGCGAGGGTATTTTGTAAATTACCAGTATCTCATTGCTGTTGCGATATTTGTAAAATAATGTAAATAAATTTATACTTTTACGTATTTGAATAACAAAAAATATTTATCATAAGTTTTGTGCTAACGGTTAATCACGAGGTAATGTGTTTATTAATTAAGGAGAGAAGCTATGCAGATTCAGAAAATTACTAACTTGCAGAGACAAAAGAGTTCTTCTGCTAAAAATGACACTGCTCAAAATCTGACAGGATTCGGGGTCAAAAACACAAATGAGCCAAATAGTGAACAATTGATTTCAAAAGACTCAGCCGAAGCAATAAAGAATAAATTTTTGTCTAATATCTCTTTTGCCGGACACACAGAGAATTTGAGCATTGTAACGGATGAAGGTCCATATAAAATTGAATACAGACGATATTACGGCACCAGCGGTCAGTTTAGTGCCTCATCCACTCCGGAGGAAGGTTACGAGCCGCACAAAATATATGAAAGAGAACCAATAACTTATGCCAAAGTAGACAGCGGCCCGACTGTATCGAGGCGCTATGCTAATGAAGCAGCAGTGGATGCAATACGTGCTTCTGCGGCATACAAGTATGGGCTTGGAGAAAGAATAGAAAAGAGATCTCCTGTTTACGACACCCATAGTGGAACAACACAAAAAGAAGTCTATTTTACTGATCCCGGAGAGACAGTATATTACGATGATATAGAAGACAAAGATTATGTTGTATATGCCAGAGGTGCACACAATTACAGAAAAAAATCTTTCTGGGAAAAGATTTTTGATTAATATTCTATATAAATACTATAGCAAAAAGACTCTCTTCGGAGTCTTTTTGCTGTTCTAGTACTTATAAATCATTATATATTATGCAAAAGCCGGCTCAGCCGGCAAGAGTGTGTAAAATTTTGTAAAAAGCAACAGTAAAAATAACAAAATATCAGGTCTTTAAACTTACAATTAATGAGGATAATTTTTCATTTATATGAGAGATAAATCCTAAGATAAAAATGATTGGATTAATATGACTTTAAATCTGCCTTTTGTAATGGAATTTGTTGTTTATTTGACAAACAGATGTAATTTACACTGTGAAATGTGCTCTCAGTACGGAGAAAATTTTAAAGAGCTGGCCTGTCCAGATTTGCCGCTTGAGGAATGGAAAAAGTTTTTTGACAGCATAAGCGATGTTTCCCCAAAACCCAAAATTATCCTTATGGGAGGAGAACCGCTTTTATACAAAGACGTAGATAAGGTTATTGATTATTTAAACAAATGCGGCTTTTATATCCAGATAGTTACTAACGGAACACTGGTTGAAAATCATCTCGAAGCGATTTCAAAATGCAAACACATCACCGTAACATTCAGTATAGACGGCTTAGAACAAACACATGACAGGATAAGAGGTATAAAAGGCACTTTTCAAAAAGCAATAGAAAATATCAGAAGATTAAACGAAATTAAGAAAAAAAATCCAAATATCTATATTTATGTAAATTCTGTTTTGCTGCCTGACAATATCGATGATATTGATAAATTTATACAGGTTATACAAAAAGAGAATGTTAATCAGGTGGTGTTTCAGCATCTTCAATTTGCTACAAAAGAAATGAATGAATTGTCTAAAGCAGAATGGGAAAACTGCCTGAAACAGCCTTACGGAGAGTGCTTTACCACAAAAAAACAATACAAAATAGACAAAGTTTACACAGATAAATTAAAAAATTTGTTTAACAAAATCGCACCGGTATGTAAGGTAGAAACATTTATATTTCCGTATTTACACGATGATGAAATTGACAAGTATTATTTTGAAAAAGATTTAAAAACAATACGTCCTTATATGAGATGCACTACTCCTTGGCTTACGGCTTTTATAGGCGCTAACGGAGATGTTTCAAACTGTATAGAAAACACTATCGGTAATATTACAAAAGAAGATTTCTGGACATTGTGGAACAATGAAAAAGCCAATAAAATGAGACAGGCTCTTTGTGAACACGGTAATTTTACGCTCTGTGCAAAGTGCTGTAATTTTTACAAAAGCTGCTTCTTATATGCAAAAGACGGACGTGTTAATGTTAAAGGAAAAGAATATATTCTGCCGGATGAACTCAATTATCTGGAACAGTCAAAAGACGGCGTGTTGGTTTTGAACAAATCAATTAGCACCGAAGCAGAAATGCATGCATATCCTTTGGAAGTTCATTCTCAAGAAATGCTCGAGGCTATAGAAAAGAATGAAACTGTTTTGTGTCACTTTGAAGAAATAGGAGGTTAAAATGAAAGTACAAAAGATTTCACAGAACAATGCGATAAGAGCACAGGTCAATCGCAGCAATGTGAATATGACGGGGTTTGGCGAATCTGCACCGCAACAGACTTCACCAATTGATGACAAAAAGGCAAACGAAGCTATCAAGAGCAATTTCTTGGCTAATGTATCGTTTGCAGGACGTAAAGGAATTATAAAATCCAATTATTATAACAATATAGAAGGCGAAGGTGATATATGTGTTGTCGGGACTGCTGGGCAATTAGGGTATAAGTCATATAAAAGAATTGAATATTATATGGCATCAGCTAATGTTAATGGAAAAGAAGTATTTGGAGATAAAAAAGGTTCTCATTCTGATGCAATTATTAGTGCAATTAAACATTCTCCATTTTTTCCCAAAAATGGATATATAGAAGAAACAAATAGTGTCGAAGGAAGAGATTTTAAAGATACATCAGTGGATGTTGTTGAAAAAATTTATTATTTGGATCCTGGGGAACATATCGGACATAAAACTAAAAATAAATACAGCTACATAGTTCATCCAGATTAATTATTATGAAAAATAAAACTCCAGAATTTATTAATAATATACCTGATGAGTGTCTGAAACTGAGTTTCAGACACTCTATGGAATTATTGCAAAACATCATCGGCAAGGAAAAACTGGAAGCTGCAAAAAAATTCAAAATCCCTTCTCCGGTAAAAAACAAAACAAACACAGACTGGGCACAAACAATCAAAATAATCGGAATAAATCCGAGAATTACAAAGACCTACTGGGGTATTGTTAAATATGCAATGACTTTTCCCGAAAACGGCATACATCTTATGCCGTTATTTGAAACAGGAGACGGAAGTTTGTATGTACAAAACTCGTGGGATTTAAATGATGAATTTCTGGACAAAGACCTTTCTAACTACGGTTTTAAAACAGCAAAAGAGCAGCTCAAGTTTGTTGTAAATATTCTGCATGCACTTGGTAAAGTTGTAGGGTTTGATGCACTGCCGCATGTTGATAATTTTTCACAAATTGTTATTTTAAATCCAGCGTGTTTTGAGTGGATAAAACTTACGCCGGACAGAAAATCTCAGGATTTTACGGTTGAAACAGAAGCTCTTGGCAGCGAAATCGAAAAACTTTTAATTAATAAACTAAATTTGTCTCAGGATTTTTTCTGCTTGAGCGAAGAAAAAAGAAAAAATATTCTTTTCACTGATAAAAATACAAATTTTCAAACACGTATGCAAATAAGAAAAATCATACGTGATGCAGGATATGAGCCTATTCCTGTTGTAGAACACTCACCATCCAGACCTGTTGTTTTTGACAGAGAGGAATATGCGCAAAACGGTGAAAGCTGGGCTGTTTTTAAAGTGGAAGGAAAATCCGAATTTGCAAAAATCATCGGTTCAAATACGCCTTACAAATTCTACAAATCAAAAGACGGATATCCCGTAAAAAATACTTTTGATAAAAAAGTACTGGATTATTTTACTGAGCGAATATTTGATTTTCAAAAGGAATATGATTTTGACTTTTTGAGAGCGGATATGGCTCACAATCAGACATCTCAAAGCCATAATGAAGAAAAAGACATGAAATGTCCCGAGATGTGGGCAATTTTAAAAGACAGAATACATAATATAAAGCCGTATTTTGCAACTTTTGCCGAAGCCTTCTGGGGCAATTATTACATATCCGGTATGCAGGATATGTTGAATAAAAAGTTTGATATTGTTCTTGGAGAAAACAATTTTTTGTATATGAATGAAGATTTTGTTTCAAGTACGAAAAAGTTTTTTACTGACTACAGAAAAAAATACAGAATTTTCCCCTGTATGACCGTTTTTACAAATGACGGTGATTTGCCTGTTCATGATAATCTTTATAAGTCAGAAGAAGCAAATGAATGCCGTTATTTTGCCTCGATGTTTTTAAATCTTCCCTCTTACACTGGAATAGGCTTTGAAACAAGAGCGCTTGAGCCGGATAAGGATTGTATGTATTCAAACCAATATGTAAAAAAACAGGAAAAAGAATTTTTATTCGGACAGAATAAAGATTTGTTTGCTGCTGTCTGCGATATGAGAGAATTATATTTTAACATTAAAGAAATAATAGAATCCAAAAAACTTATACTCATACCTGCAAATGATAAAAAATCTCTGTGCTGGTATTATGAAATAGAAAACAGCCAGAAACTTCTGTTTGCACTCAATCTAAATACTGATAAAAACTGCATAGAAACAGATATAAAAGATGTACAGACAGCGGAATTAATCTATACAAACTCGAGATATTCAGACATACAGGCAGATTTTTCTCAAACTTCCGATTTTAAAATAAACAATATTTATATTGGCGAGTGTGTTGTATACAATATTAACGGCGACTAAGGAGAATTTTTGAATAAACACATTATTGACAGCATAGTCTGGGCGCACAGCGAAAGCCCTAAAGAAATTTTCGACAGAATTTTTGACAAAAATCTGTGGTACAGTGAAGAATCAGTATCCGGCAAAGGTTCTGAAGTCAAATCAGCAAAAAATATTTTAAAAGAACTCCCTCCACTGCTTGAAAAATACAATATAAAAACAATAATTGATGCACCTTGCGGAGATTTTAACTGGATAAAAAATCTTGATTATATTTTTGAACAATATACAGGTATCGACATAGTAGAAAAATTAATATCTGAAAACAAAAAATATGAAAATGACACTACAAAATTCTTTAATGGAGACATTTTAGACTGCAATATGCCTTGTGCGGATATGATATTGTGCAGGGATTGCTTTATTCATCTTACTTTTGAACAGATTTTTCAGGCAATTAAAAACTTTAAACAAAGCAAATCAAAAATGATTATGCTCACAACCTATGATATTAAAGAAAACACAGAGGTTTTGACTGGACAGTTCAGAAAAATAAACCTTCTGATTCCGCCGTTCAATTTTCCTGAGCCTTTGGCATATATAAAAGAAAATCCGGAAGAAGAGAACAAATACCTCTGTTTATGGAAGTCGGAGGATTTATGATAGAGCTTCCTTTTACACTTACTATTGATTTTATTACAAGTAAAGAAAAACATTTTAATAAAGATGCCTTTTGCAAACTTTTATCTGAAATGCAAGAAATAAAACCTTCTCCGGTCTTAAAGATATATGCACACAGTACGGGGTTTTATGAAAAAATATCTGAATTGACAAATAATGCAAATATAAATGTAATTTTTTATTTTTACTACAACGAAAATTTAAACAATCTGCCTGATAAAAGCAATGTAAATTTGATTTTTGCATTAAATACGCCTGATTTGTACGAAAAAATCAATATTTACAAAAATAATGCATACAATCTTATCCTTGAACCCTCTGACGGTTTTGACAAATTTGCCAAAACAGAACTTGAAAAAATAAAACACGACCATACAATAAAAAATCTTTTCCTGCAGCCATACTTAACAGAAGCGGAACTTGATAAATATTCAAAGAAGATTTTAAACAGAAAGTTTTTAACCTGTGCGGCTGCATGGCTGAACCCGGTAGTTTTTGATAACGGAGATGTATATTGCTGCAAATATAATAAAATCGGCAATATAAAACAAAATACACTGCTTGATCTGTGGAATAACGATATCTCAAACAGATTCAGAGAAAATATAACAGATAAAAAGAATTTAAAAAATTGTGTCTCCTGTTTAAAAAAATACTATGACAATTTTTTAATTGTTGATAATGCAGAGCTTAATTATAAGGGATGTAAATATAAATTTTCCTCATCATTGAATTATGTTATTTCTGCACCAAAGATTGCCATCACCGGCGAAAAAATCAGCAACACAGAATATAAAGTCCTGCCTGTTCCTGTTTTTAGCGGTGATGATTTATCTTCTCTTGATAATGTATTGCTTCTGCTGGAGTAGCATTAAACAAAACAGGATATCAGATATCAACTTGCTTTTTTGAACCTGTTATTAATCCACACACCTATAGCAGAGCCTGCGCCTATAATACCAACAGCTGCGCCGACAAGTTTATTATTGGATTTTGTATTCTTTGTATTTTGAACTATCTGTTCTCCGACTTTTAGCACAGCTGTTTCTACTTTTTGTGCAACAGGTTCGACTTTTTCAAAAAGTTTCTTAACAAGATTCTCACCGTCAGCAAGAACGGCACCTTTGTATTCTGCAGTATCAAGACATCCTCTGTATGGTTCAAGGAATTTTTTAATTACATCAAAATACGATTTTTCTTGTTCAACAGCCTTAGCCGAATATTGTTCAATATCAGCAAGATACTTATTGAAATAATCAAAGGCTTTGGTTTTTCCTCCCTGATAATCATTCATAAGCCATTTCAGCTGAATTTTACCGAGTTCTGATTTTATAATGTTTTCAGAAGGATTAGAAAATACTTCAGCAAACATTTTTTCAGTCTTTAGAGCATTATCTCTTTGCGTAAGCTGCGCAGCGTCATTTGGAGAAATCTGCAGTTTTTCTAAAAATTCTGCCATTGGTTTATGATAATATTCAGCTTTTGTTTTTAGATAATCCGTTAAAAATTCTTTTGGTTTTTCAGCTTTGTTATGAGCCAGATAATCATATATTAAACGGTATTCAAAATTTGCTGCGTTAGACCTTATTTTTAAATAAGGATTATCAGAATATCCAATTATATGTGATTTCGGACTGTTATTATAAAATGTAGCAATAAATTTTCCCTCAAGCGGTGAATTGTGCATGTTTTTAACATAGGAATTTATAATATCCAAATCTCTGATTGCATCAGAAGACGCATACCTGCCGGAGTTTGTCAAAAGTTGATATGCCCCAAAATCAATAAATTTTACCTTATCTTGATTTTGTAAAATTATATTCCCGCTTTGCAAATCACTGTGAGCAATACCGTTTATATCCAGAATAAATGATTTTTTTAAAATATCGGCCATCTGTTTGTTATTAATAGCGGAGTCAAAAGGATGTTTGCCGTCAATGTATTCCGTAACAAGATAATATTTTTTGTCTTTTTCAATTAAATCAACCGGTTTTGTTGCAATCTCAGGGTCAATATCTTTTATTACGTTTAGAATATAATTCTCTCTCAAATTATTTATTCCGTCAAAATCAGCAAATGGGGAGTTTTTATCCATAGGGTTTATTGCTTTTATCCCGTAATTCTCTCCTAATCTGAAAAATTCTCCCTGAAAACCTCTTTTATTATAAGCAACTTTTTGTTGAATAATATCATCTATAAAATGTTCCGCCTCCTGTTTGTTATATTCGGAACTGCCGAATGATATTTTTTTTGATTTTACAAAAACATCCCCCGTATTTTTAAGTTTTGGATAAGTGTTTGAAGTATAAGCAGAATGTTTTTTTGTGCTAAAGACAGGATATGCACTATAAGCATGCCTGTTAGATGTTGAAAGAGCAGTAATCACAATAACCTCCATTAGTTTTTAATCATTATATTATATTTTTAAAAAAATGTATATTACTCTTGTAACGTTTTGTAAAATAAGAAATGAAATTTCTTTTTATTTTTATTGTTTTTTTATACAATTCACTTATTAGATTGAGGTAACTGTGTCCATAATGCCTATTACAAATATACAATCTCCCCACTATACTCCATATAAAGTTTCTTTTAAAGCAGGAAAGACTTATGTTTTTGCTGATTTTGACAGAACATATACACCATATTCGCATAAAGATATGTGCGAAAATGATGTATTTGTAAATAATCAAAATAAGAGAAATGAATTTAATAACTATTTTAACCGCTTCAAAAAACTTAAAGATGCTGCAAAAGATAAATTTTTCTTAACAATTACAACAGGCAGAAATGCTGCAGAGTATATTTTTGTTGAAAATGCATTAAGAGAACAGCATCTTAATTACTATTCTCCAGATGGTTTAATCACACGTGACGGTGCTGACAGATTTGTAAAAGAAAACCAAAGCTGGATAAAAGACGGACAAAAAACTAAAGATGTTCAAGCTCTGGCAAAAAACTGGAACGGACAAACAATCAAAGAGGCGATAAAGAATATTGTTTTAAAAAATTCAAAACACACATTTATTCTGGATGCTCCTATAAACAGAACAAAATGGGACTATCCCGGGGTTTCAATGCAGGATGAACTGGAAAAGTTTAATCCTTATAATATAAAAAATTATGCATCTTTCAATCAAGATGAAGACAACATTATAGAAATTGCTTTTTCTAACAAAGTGCCGGCAGATAAACTAAAAGTTTTGATAAACAATTATTTGAAAGAAAAAAATGTTGCTTCGGTAATATTGCATTACCCGAAAGACAACAATGCATATTTCCCTCAATATGACAACGGTACTGTATACTATGAACCTGGAAACAGAATGATTATTAAGCCAAAAATCGGTGATAAAGAGATTAACAAACTTTATGATGTAAAAGAAGCAGTCAAAAATGTTGTTAATAATGACACAAATGACCTTGTAATAGCTGCAGGCGATGAAATTAATGATGAGGAAATGTTAAATCCGTTAAATTATATAGATATTTTAGGAGTAACACCGGACAGAAGCAAACCAGTTAATTACATTCTTGAGAATCGGGATGTACTGGATGCCATATACAAGCTTCCGTTGAGGTTCATAATCGTCGGTAACAGTCCGAATCTGGAACACTTAAGAGAAATGGACAGAATATTAAAATCAAAAGGCATAGACAGAATTACCTGCATAAACAGTCCTGATGACCCACAAAATAATCTGTGTAATGCAATAGAAAAAAACATGTATAAATATGCGGATCAGAATGATGAATTTTCCTATTATATGGGAATGGATTTATTTAAACATTTGCTAAATACAACAAACCTTTAATTAAAAAAATATGAAAAGAGGCATATATGAAAATTCAAGCTGTATCTAATCAAAATTCAATAAATCGCAAAAGACAAAATAGCCAAATAAATAAAAACTTAACTGGTTTTAAAGGTGTGCAGACGGCTGTACAAACTCCTATTGATAGCCCCAAAGCAGCAGAAGCAATAAAAAGCAGTTTTTTAAGTAACGTATCTTTTAAAGGTCATAAGGAAGAATTTTCTCAAATACCACGATATTCAAGCGGGTACTCTTTAAATGGACAAAATTATATTAGCGGTACATCCGGTGCTGTTCATATGAGACTCAGTGACCCAAGGAAAAATTTAACTACTCATAATATAAACGTTGAAAGGTGGAGCTGGGACTATAATCATGATGAGCAGGATAGTGCTAATCAAAGTCTTATAAGAAATTCATCTTCTTTTTATCCCAATTCTTCTATAGAAAATACAGCAAAATATCGTACTGGCTACAAGACAGATCGTGTATATTTTGCGGATCCGGAAGAAGTAGTGCCTGCAGGAACAAAAAAAGATTTCGATTATATTGTATATGACAATCGCCCTGTTTACCCCAAACTAGAAGATGTTAGAAGCAATTATTTTGACTTTGATTATATACCATCATACTATTGGGAGTACAAAGATTCCGCAAGAGACTACGGACAGTATTTTAAAACGATTGCGGAATATTACTATCGTCTTGAAGCTGCAGACAGGAGAGAACTTGAAAAGTTGCAAAAAGAAAAAGCTGATTTGGAAGGTAAATATCAAAAAGCATTACAATACAAACAAGAATATGAAAACAAACAAAATGAATTTCCATGGCATAATCCTTCTATAGATCAGGACAAAGAAAAAGCTGATTATTTTTATTATCTTAATGAAAACAGATACAATGATTTATCTCAAAAAATCGGCTATTACACAGATCGTATAAATTTTTCAAAAAAAGAAGAACAAAAAGCAATTCAGGCTTTTAGAATCTTTGATGAAGTAGGTCTGATGTTTATGGACAGAGATAACAAAAGAAAACAGGCAACAGATGCGCTTCGTACAATTGAATATGATACAGATAAAATAAAAGAATACGATAAACAGCTTGAGATGTATTATCCGCAAAGAGAAGAAATTCAAGAACAAATAAAAGTTGCAAAAGAATGGAAAGCTTTTAACGACAAAAAAGCAAATTCTCCGGCCAAGGACTATAATGCTGAATCTGATTATTATGCAAGAAGAGACAAAGTAGAAGAAGAAAAGAAAGATAAAGAATATGCTAAAAATGAAAGTGACAATTTAGCTAAAAAAATTGCTATCTGGGAGGTTAAACTGACAAAACTTAATATGCAAATTTCCAAGCTGGAAGAATATAAAGAAGTCTCGAAAAACAGTATAAAAAAAGCACAAGAACGTATACCTGTACTTGAAGCAGAGATAAAAAACAAATCTGACGAAATAAAAAGTTATTATCCAAAAATGGAAGAATTCTACAAAAACAACGTAGAAGACTGGCAGTATTAAAATACCCAAAATAAAGAAGAGAGGATTGCATGAAAATTCAAGCAATAACAAATAACTATTTAAAAAAAACAAGAAAAAATACACAAACTCCAGAATCCTCGACAAGTTTTAGAGGAAATGAAACAGTTGTACAAAAACCTATTCATAATAAAAAAGCAGCAGAAGCTATAAAAAGTAATTTTTTAGCAAATGTATCATTTAAAGGACACAAAGAAGAATTTTCAGAAATACCAAGATATTCAAGCGGTTATTGTCTTAACGTGAGAAACTATATTTCAGGAACATCCGGTGCTGTACATACCAGGCTAACCGACAAAAATAAAGATTTAACAACTTATGATATACAGGTTGAATATGTTCATAATAATGATCCACAGGACAATGCAAATCAAAGCCTGATAAAAAATTCATCTTCTTATTATCCTAACTCATCTATAGAAAATACATCCCGATACCGTAATGGACATAAAACAAACAGAGTATATTTTGCCGATCCGGAAGAATTTGTATTTGATAAAACTAAAGAATATCATGATTATATAGTATATGACAACCGGCCTGTATATCCAAAACTTGATGATGTAAAAAGAAATTATTTTGGATATGATTATATTCCTGACAATTACCTGCCAACAGATAATGCTATAAACTATGGACAATATTTTAAAACAATTGCAGATTACTATCAAAGATTGCAAGTTGCTGACAAAAAAGAACTCAGAAAACTAAATAACGAAAAAGAGCCAATCAAAAATGAGTATCAAATATCTTTAAATAAAAAAATAGAGATAGAAAATAGTGATAAATATACAGATCTGCAAAAAGAAGAAGCAAACTATTTTTATCACCTTAATCAAAGCAAATACAATAACTTAAAAAATAAAATAGACTACTATAAAGATCGAATAAATTCTTCTATAACTCAAGAACAAAAAGCACTTCAGGCTTTTAGAATTTTTGACGAAGTAGGTCTGATGTTTATGGACAGAGATGATAAAAGAAAGCAACTAACGGAAGCACATCGAACAATTGATTATGACACAAATAAAATAAATGAATATAATCAACAGCTGGATGTGCTTTATACAAAGCAAAAAAATTTAATAAAACATTTTAAAATGGCAAAAGCCTGGAAAGATTTAGGCGACAATGATCCCAAAATTCGTCATAAATTTACCGCCAACGACCCTGAATATTATAAAAAAATAGAACAAGAAATTGCAATGTGGAGAGATAAACTACAAAAAATCAATATACAAATCTCCCAGTTGGAAAGCTGGAAAGAAGTTTCGCAAAACAGCATAAAAAAAGCACAAGAACGTATACCTGCGCTGGAATCTGCGATAAAGAGCAAATCTGACGAAATAAAAAGTTATTATCCCAAAATGGAAGAATTCTACAAAAACAACGTAGAAGACTGGCAGTATTAAAGTATGTCCGGGAAAAATATTTCATATACTCAACTGACATCGGGTACTTCTTGGATTATTGGCGTTCACAAGGTCAAGTACTTCATTTCAAATTTTTATTCTAAAAATTTTCCATTTCGTTGTCCTTGTTCACATGGGCACTCGCTCGGCTTTTCAGCCTCGACTCCGTGCCCGCTCAAAATCCGCTTCTTGGATTATTGGCGTTC
>CALUVO010000016.1 GCA_944324245.1 Candidatus Gastranaerophilales bacterium
AAACACTAAATAACATTTCTTTTTAACATTAATAACCCCGAACACATATAAACTCCTAAATAATAAACACAAAAGAGACCATTAGGATGCAGAAAACAAACCACTCTATTGAGTGGTCTTTTTTTATCTTATGACTTATATATCGCTATTGTTATATATCTGACATCAAATGATATACACTTTTATTTATTAAGTGTAATTGTGACAATAAATAACGATTTGATTTTAAATCGTGAAAATATTATCATTATTTAATGCATATTATTGACACAAATTTAATAAAGCAAGCCGTTTATATTCTCTGCGTAAAAGCCAATACAGAGTATAATATGGGTTTGTATAATAAATTATATTCACTTTATCAAGCAGCGTCAGACAATAACTACAAGATTAAACTTGCAAATATTTTAAAGAATATAAAGCTTGCTTATGATACAAAGCGCCCTCTTTGTCAGGATACAGGTCAGGTTATAGTATTTTTGCAAATCGGACAAGATGTTATTTTGTCCGGCGGCAATATCTCTGATGCCGTAAATTCTGCAGTTGAGTCAGCCTATATTGACAATTACTATAGAAAATCCGTAGTCAAAAATGCAATATTTGACAGAACAAATACTGATACTAACACACCGGCAATAATTTATTCTGAAATTGTCCCGGGTGATGAAATTAATATAAAATTGCTAATTAAAGGCGCAGGATCTGAAAATTACAGTACAGTAAAAATGTTCAATCCTTCTGCATCTGAAAAGGAGATTTTTGAATTTATTAAGGAATCTGTTATTACAGCAGGAGAAAAAAGCTGCCCACCGCTTGTACTTGGTATAGGAATAGGCGGAACTTTAGATAGTGCAGCAATTATGTCCAAAAAAGCTTTCTTCAAAGATACAAATACAATTCCAGAAGATAAATTTATAAATAACTTAAGGCAGATGCTCTCAGGCTTTAGTGACAGCGTTCTGGATATAAAATTGATGACCTCACAGACCCATATAGCCTGTCTGCCGGTTGCACTTACAATAAACTGTCACAGCTGCAGACATTTTGAATGCAGAATTCTAAACGATAAAATTATTTATAAGGAAAATCATGCAGAATTTAAAGAAATTCCTGATACAACAGAATCATTAATCAAGATTTCTGCAAATGATGCAGATAAAATAAAAATGCTCAAAAAAGGCGATAGAATACTTTTGACAGGCGAAATTTATACAGCAAGAGATGCCGCCCATAAATTGATAGCTGAATACTATAATGAGCATAATTCTTTCCCTTTTGAAATAAATAATAAAATAATTTTTTATGCAGGTCCCTGCCCTAAAGCAAAAAATGAAATTATTGGTCCAATCGGTCCTACTACATCAGCAAGAATGGATAAATACTGTGATTTATTGTACTCAAACGGCCTTCTTGCAACAATTGGCAAGGGAGAACGCTCTGCCGGATGTAAAGAGGCAATTTTAAAGAATCATGGCAGATATTTTACTGCTCAAGGCGGCATTGCTTGCGTATTGGCAAGGTGCGTAAAAAAAACAGAGGTTGTGGCTTTTGAGCAATTAGGCACTGAAGCTGTTCGAAAATTATATGTCGAAGATATGCCTTTGACAGTAGAAATTTAGTATACAAAGACTAAAAAAGACTCCTTAAAAGGAGTCTTTTTATTTTCATATTAACTAATTAATTCTCTGGAACATATATCCGATGCCGCGTGCTGTAAGAATTAATTCAGGATTTGCGGGATCAGTTTCGAGTTTTGAACGCAATCTTGAAATATGTACGTCAACAACTCTTGTATCTATACGATGATCCGGCGGATATGCCCAAACATATTGAAGTATTTCATTTCTAGAATATGCCTGACCTGAATTGTTAACAAGTAACTCCAGAAGACTGAACTCCATACCTGTAAGTCTTATACGTTCATTTTTTCTGAATACCTGTCTTCTTGCTGTATCAATTTTAATATTACCTGTTGTAATTACATTTTTTGTAACTTTACCGGTAGACGGAACTATTTCTCTGTTTGTTGCACGTCTCAAAACTGATTTTACACGTGCTTCAAGTTCTTTCGGGCTGAATGGTTTAACAACATAATCATCAGCTCCTAATTCTAAGCCTGTAATTCTTTCCGAAACATCTCCAAGTGCAGTAAGAATTATAATCGGAACATCAGAGGTTCTTCTTATTTCTCTGCATACACCATAGCCGTCCATTTTCGGCATCATAACATCCAGTACAACTAAATCCGGATTTTCTTTATTAAATACATCAACAGCTTCTTCACCATCTGCTGCGGTTACAACATCATAACCTATCATACTCAATCTTGTTTCAAGAATTCTTCTTATACTTGCTTCATCATCAGCAATAAGTATCTTTTGCTTAGCTTCTGCCTGTTCATTAGCTTCAGTATTTGGACACATGTTAAAAACCTATCTTTCTTTACCCTTTGTCATAAACCACATATAAAAACTTTGTAATGTAAACAATATTACAAAATATTTATTTTCTTTAAATTATATTACAACATCTTTACTTAGTCAACTCGGCTATGTCTAGTTTAACTATAAAATTGCATTACATTTTTGGCGGTGGTATAAAATTATTAGGAATAGAAAGAGAGGATACAATAATGTCTAAAATTGAGGTAATTTTACCTGACAATTCAAAGATTTCTTTAGATGAAGGTGCTAACGGTTTTTCACTTGCAAAAGAAATAAGTGAAAGTCTTGCAAAAAATGCGGTTGCTTTAGAAATAAACGGAGAAGTCAAAGACATTCGAACATCCCTCTCTAATAATGATAAAGTCAAAATCCTGACTTCAAAAGATTCAGAAACTCTTGCAATATTGAGGCATTCCACATCTCACATTATGGCACAGGCAGTTATTGCACTTTTCCCTCAGGCAAAACTTGCAATAGGTCCGGCTATTGAAAACGGATTTTATTATGATTTTGATTTAGAAGGACATACATTTACGGAAGAAGATTTATCTAAAATTGAAGACAAAATGCATGAAATTGTGAAACAAAATCTTACTTTCGAAAAATATTTTGTTCCGGATGTTGATGTCCAAATTAAAGAATTTAATGATGAAGGAGAAATTTATAAAGCAGAATTGCTAGAAGAACACAGAAATCATAAACCGACCTTATATCTGACTAAAGATAAAGACGGTAATTCTGTGTTCAATGACCTGTGTGCCGGTCCACACCTTCCGAATACTTCATTTATAAAAGCATTTAAATTAATGAAAGTAGCTGGTGCTTACTGGAGAGGTGATGCAAAAAATAAAATGCTCCAGAGAATCTATGCTACAGCATTCTGGACAAAAGAGGATTTAAAAGATTATCTTACAATGCTCGAAGAAGCAGAAAAACGCGACCACAGAAAACTTGGTGCAAAACTGGATTTATTTTCAACAAGAGAGGAACTCGGTGCAGGACTTGTTCTGTGGCATCCTAATCTGGCTGTAGTTAGAGAAGAAATAGAAAATTACTGGAGGACTGAGCACAGAAAAAGAGGATACGTAATAGTAAATACACCTCATATTGCCAAGTCAAAACTATGGGAAATTTCAGGACATGCTGATCATTACAGAGAAAATATGTTCTTTATTCAAAAAGAAGATGAATCTGATGACCAGTATATATTAAAACCTATGAACTGTCCTTTCCACATTCTTATATATCAGGCAAACAGACATTCATATCGTTCATTGCCTTTGAGAATGGCAGAACTCGGTACTGTATACAGAAGAGAACACTCTGGTGCGCTGGGCGGTTTGACACGTGTACAGGGTTTTACTCAGGATGATGCTCACATCTTCTGTACACCGGAACAGCTTGTTGATGAAATCAATGAAATTATTGATTTTGTTGCAGATACTATGGCTATCTTTAAGATGGATTTTGAGGTCGAACTTTCTACACGTCCGGAAAGCTATATCGGTGAAATTGAAAACTGGAATAAAGCGGAAGAAGGTCTCAAAGCTGCAATGGATAAAAGAGGCATGAAATACGATATAAATGAAGGTGACGGCGCGTTCTACGGACCTAAAATCGATTTCAAAGTAAAAGATGCCATAGGCAGAACATGGCAGTGTGCTACTATTCAGTTGGATTTTAATTTACCAGCCAGATTTGACTTAAAATATCAAGACAAAGACGGTCAGTTAAAAACTCCTCTTATGCTGCACAGAGTTGTATTCGGTTCAATGGAAAGATTCCACGGAATCTTAATTGAGCATTATGCGGGTGCTTTCCCTCTCTGGCTTGCACCTACTCAGGTTGAAATTGTACCGATTTCTAACGATAAGCACACAGATTATGCTGAAAAAGTTTATAAAGCACTTAGAAATGCAAATATAAGAGCAAATCTTGATGACAGATCAGAATCAATGAACTACAAAATAAGAGAATCTTTACAGGATAAGAAAATACCTTATGTTGTAGTAGTCGGCGACAAAGAGATGGCTGACGGAACTGTTGCTATCAGAAAAAGAGGCAAAGGTCCAATCGGTTCACTGAAGTTAGATGAATTTGTTTCAGGACTATTGGAGGAAATAAAAAGCAGAGCATAAGATTTATGTTAGTAAAAGAATTCAAAAAAACTTTGTCCGGAGAATCTGTCTTAATCGGACCTGATGTAAAAGAAGATATTATTATAATGGCACTGGAATCAAGCTGTGATGAAACAGCTTGTGCTATAGTCAAAAACGGCAGAGAGGTGCTGGCAAATGTTGTTGCCTCTCAGATAAAGACACACCAGAAATTCGGCGGGGTTGTACCGGAGATTGCGGCAAGAGAACATCTGGATGCAGTAAATTTGATAATTGCTCAGGCCTTTGAACAATCAGGTCTAAAACCGGACGATATTACTGCTTTTGCGGCAACTGTAGGGCCCGGGCTTGTAGGCTCTTTACTCGTTGGATTGAATGCAGCTAAAGCTCTTGCAATAACCTACGATAAGCCATTCATAGGCGTTAATCATTTAAACGCTCATGTCTGTGCAAATTACATTGATACTGATTTAAAACCGCCAATGATTGCACTGCTTATAAGCGGCGGTCACACACAGATTATTAAGGCAGATGATTATATTAATCAGCAAATTATAGGCGAGACCATAGATGATGCAACAGGTGAAGCATATGATAAAGTTGCAAGGCTGCTTGGCCTTCCGTATCCGGGCGGTTTAAATCTGGACAGAATGGCACCGGCCGGTAATCCGAATGCGTTCAAACTGCCTGAAGCAAAAGTTCAGGGAGAGTTTGATTTTAGTTTTTCGGGATTAAAAACTGCTGTATTAAATTTGACAAGGAAACTTGAAAAAGAGCTTGGCTATATACCTAAGGAAGATGTCGCGGCAAGTTTTCAGGAATGTATTACTTCAACTCTCTTTAAAAAAACACTTAAGGCTGCAGAAAAATATAACATAAAACAAATAGTCTTAGGCGGCGGTGTTGCTGCAAATTCAGAAATCAGGAAAAAATTCTTCTCGCTTCAGGACAAAGGGTACAAAGTATTTGCACCTGCTATGAAATATTGTACTGACAATGCCTCAATGATAGCAAGTTCAGCTTATTTTCTTGCAAATACAATGGATTCACTGGAACAAGAAGTTTTTTCAAGATGCTAAAACATACCATAATTTTATTATCTTTAATAACGCTGAGTATACCTGCTTTTGCCAGAACGAATTCACAAATAGGCGCACAATTGTATGCAGTTTCAAGAGTGGTTGATAAACAGAGCAAAGCCAAAGGTGATATGATGAGGGATAATATAGCATCTTTTCTCATTGATGCTAATATGCTGAATTTTTATGAAAATAATGCAGTATGGAAAAAACTCCCTTCCGGCTGGCTTTATGATTCTAAAACTGTACAGCATTTGTATTTACGTCATCTTGGGGTTTATAAGTCACCTGACGGTAAAGTTATGGGTGTTTTTGACGTAAACTGCGAAGATGTAAACGATGTACAGGAAAGAACTTACGGATATGTTAAAACGACAGAGGTATATTTTTCTCCTTACTACCGTCAAAAAAGAGGCCGCTCACTGGGTTTTATACAAACTTTTTGTAAATAATTTCTTGCAACTTGCTGCTTAAAATGCTATATTTGTATGGCTATAGTATATTGTAACGGGATTGGGTATGGGTTTTAACAATACAAATTTATCGGCTAAAGACAGAATCGTACTAGCACTTGATACAGACTCTCTGGAAGAAGTAGAACGTCTGGTTAAACTTTTGAAAGATTATGTCGGCTGTTTTAAGGTCGGGCCTCAGCTTTTTACCTCCTGTGCCTATGATGCAATAGATTTAATCAAGAATCTCGGCGGTAATGTGTATTTTGACGGCAAATTTCATGATATTCCGTCTACTGTTGCTAAAGCCGGTTCAAATCTGATTAAACGAGGTGTTACAACCTTTAGTGCACATCTCGCAGGCGGATCTAAAATGCTAACAACAACCGTAAAAGTTGCAAGAGAAACTGCGAAGAAATTTAATATGCCAAAGCCCACAATCCTCGGGGTTACACTTCTTTCAAGCTTCGGGCAAAGAACTTTGACTGAAGAACTGAATGTAAAAATGAATATAGATGAGTATGTTTCTCATCTTACATATCTCGCACAGGAGTCTAAAATTGACGGTGTAATTGCAAGTGCCTCGGAAGCTAAACGAATAAGAAAAGAATTCAGTGACGAATTTATAATTCTCTGTCCCGCGATTCGTCCTACATGGTCAGTTGTAAATGATCAAATCAGAGTGGTGACTCCTGCTGATGCAATACGGGCAGGTGTGGATTATATGGTCGTAGGTAGACCTATAACAGCTGCGGAAGATCCTATTGCTGCGGCTAATATGATTATTGATGAAATTGAAGAAGCTTCAAAGGCTTTACAGGTTTAATTAAATTTTTTATTTTATTAAATTGTGTTTATTATTTATATATAGGAGGTATTAATGATTATAGGCGTCCCGAAAGAAATTAAAAATTGTGAGAACAGAGTTTCATTAATACCGTCTTCTATTAAAACACTTATAGAAAACAATAATACTGTGCTTGTAGAAAAAAATGCAGGTGAAAAAATCGGTTTTACCGATGAAATGTATGAAACAGTAGGTGCCAGAATTGTTGATTCTGCTCAGGAATTGTATTCTAAATCAGAAATTATTGTTAAAGTAAAAGAACTGCAAAAAGAAGAATTTTCGTATCTAAAAAACGGACAAACAGTATTATCATATGCTCATCTTGCGATAGAACCGGAGCTGCTTGATGTTTTATTAAAGAAAAAAGTAACAACTATCGACTATGAAACAATACAAACTGCAGACGGAAAATTGCCGATGCTCATGCCTGTAAGTGAAATAGCCGGAAGGGTTTCTATACAAATCGGCGCCAGACTGCTGGAAAACACATACGGAGGTGTAGGAAAATTATTAGGCGGTGTACCGGGTGTTTATCCGAGTGAAGTTTTGATTATAGGCGCAGGTGTTGTAGGCGTGCATGCAGCAAAAGTCGCTCTCGGGATGGGTGCAATAGTAACAATGCTTGATATAAACCCCGAAAAACTCAGAGAAGCTGCAAAAATGTTTCAAGGCAGAGTAAATACTGCTATGTCAAACAAGTATAATATTGAAAAATATATAAAAACAGCTGACCTTGTAATCGGTTCAGTTCTTCTTGTCGGAGAAAAAACACCGAAACTTATTACGGAAAACATGGTCAAGAGTATGAGAAAAGGCGCTGTTATTATAGATGTTTCCATAGATCAGGGCGGTATTGTTGAAACAATAGAACATCCTACGTCTTTTGAAAATCCTACATTTGAAAAATACGGGGTGGTTCACTGTGCAATACCTAATATTCCAAGCTGCGTAGCAAGAACTGCAACAGTATCCTTTAACAATTACGTGTTACCGTATATTCTGAGGCTTTCAACAAAAGGTTTTATAGCTGCCGTAAAATCCATGCCTGAATTGTACAAAGGAGTCAGCACTTTTCAGGGAAAACTTACAGACCCTGACATTGCAAAATCTTTCGGACGTTCATATTCTGAACTTTCAATGCTTATAGGCTTTTAAGATTCAACAAAAGATCGTTTTATCCTGTCTATACAGGCCTGAGAACTGTGCTCCCATTCACGGTAGGAAATTCTTTCCACCTTATATCCGGCACGCTCAAGGATTGTTTGTTTTTTAATATCATTTATATTAGACTTTTTGTTGTCTTCTACACCGTCAACTTCAATTATAATTTCAGTTCCAAGTTCATCTTTTAAAATCATATCAGGAATAACACCGGCAGCTTCTATACCTGCTCTTACCGTATAGCCATCCATTATAAAGGATTGTGCAACAGTTTGTTCAAAAGAATTTTTGAATTTATTTTTTGTTGAAAATTCATCTTCTTTTGCACTGTCTATGTATCTTTGAGTGTATTCTATATAGTCTTTCAACAACCCTGGCGGAAGATTTTTCGGGTCTCTGGATAGGAATGTTATCAATTTCTTTCTTGCACGTGTAATTGCAACATTAAAGAGATTCGGCTTTTGCAAAAACGTAAGGCTCTGTGCAAAACTGTTATCTGCTACAGCCAGAGAAAAGATTATAACATCTCTTTCATCGCCCTGAAAAGTGTGCGCAGTACCGACTTCTATTTTGTGTCTTCTTATAGTTGATTCAGTTAGTACCTGTCTGATTGCTTTTTCTATTAAATCTACCTGACCTCTGAACGGAGATACTACGCCTATAGAAACAGGATTATCTTCATCTCCGTTATTTGAATCATCCAGTATAATCTCGTGGATTCTTTTAACAACTGACTCGACTTCCGGCATGTTTCTTGTTGCATCTGAATCAACTTTACCGTCTTTGATAATGTGCAATTCCAATACATCACTTGTGCCGGAATCTTTTGTCATAATGCGTATTCTGTTGCCGTAAAATTCCTGATTGCTGAATTGTATAATCGGATAATAGCTTCTGAAATGTTCATCAAGCAGTACGGGATTTGTTGAATAATAATTTGCTAAATCAAACATGGAGTTTGTTCTGAATCTCCACATAAGCTGATACTTATCAGGAATATTGTACTGACTCAAGAAAGACTGTTCTTTTGCTTTTTCTAAGAACGATAAATGCGGAAGCTGCTTGTCATCGCCTACAATTACTGCTTTTTTCGCTCTGAACAGTATTGGGAAACAGCTTGCTATGTCACATTGTGAGGCTTCATCAATAATAGCAACATCAAACAAACCAGGTTTCATTGGAAGCGAGCCGGATACAGCGTATGTCGTTACACACCAGCAGGGGAATGCTTCCAGAAGAGGTGTAAAATCTTCTTCTTTCAGTAATCGGTTTTGCAGATTTTTCTTTCTTTCAACAATTGCTTTTGTATGGATAATAAGTCTTTGTCTTTTTATCTGGTCTCTTAAAAGACCTTTTAAAGATTCTCTTCTTTTATTTTTAAGTATGTCAACAGCAAGAGTTCTCTGTCTTTTTTTCAACTGCTTAATTTGTGACAATAACTGATGTATATTGCCTATCTTATGTATCCTTGTCTCGGTCATTCTTGCATTGCAGTCCATTTCTTCTGCCTGAAGCTCAAGAGACAAACGCATAATAGATTCAGGATCGGAGGGAAGTTTTGAGGTATTCAGTATCTTTTTCAGTTTAATTGCAGAAAAAGCATTGGAAATATTCGTTAAAAATCCTGATTTTTCCAGATTTTTTTCAATATTTGATAATACTTTCTTTATTTCATCAATCTCGTCTTTTTTTAATTTGTTTTTTATAAATAACCGCTCTCCTAAATCGGCATCAAGAGATTTTTTCTTTGTAATAATCTCCTGCCATTCTTTTTCAAGAGCAATAATTTTTTCGCATTTATTTTCAAGTTCTTTTACTGCATTTAAAAGGTCATACATATCATCAACATCGACAAGTATTGCATCTTCAAAACCTGTATCAATGTCAATTTTGTTGGCTATTAAATCCTGCAGCTGAAAACTAAGCTGTTTTTGGTAATTTAGCCTGCCGGCTCTTAATGCAAGAAAAGGCGCACCCAGTTCATTCAACCTCTCTGCTACTACATCAACTGCCTTGTCCATTCTTGAAGCGACAAGAACAGTCTTGCCGTTTGCTATAAGATGAGCAACCAGATTAACAATTGTCTGAGATTTGCCCGTGCCCGGAGGCCCGTATACAGCCAGAAGCGGATTCTGTTCAATTTTTCTTATTACTTCCTCCTGTGAATCGCTCAAAGATAAGGGAGTAACTGCAGCAAAATCTTTTATTTCTTTTTTCTCTTTTGATGATTTATCAAATAACTTGCCTGTACCTCTCAGATATTCTTCATTTACAACTGATAATGCAGATTCTCTGAAAACTCCGCTCGGTTTTTCTGCAATTTGTTTGAGTTCATGCAATACACCTGCTGTAACAGAAGGGCGTTTGGTCAAAATAACTGCACTCTGGTTTGTAATTGAAACTTTATCAAGTTTTAATGCGGGTTTTGAGTCGTCCGTATCTGAATCGTCTATCAAATCATCAATATTTTGTGAATCTATTTTTTGATAAAAATTATCAGCTTCATCTTTTACAAAATTTTCGTTTGCATCATCTTCATGGTCAAGAGAAACTTCAACGTCAGGCAGAATAGACTTCAACGTGGTAAGGAAGATATCAAGTCCGTCTTTTGTCAGAGGAAGCTCGGGTACGACCTCCAAAAGTCCGTCTAACATGTGTTCCATCTCATCTTCATCATCGCTTTTTCTCATCAAAGCAGTAAGCGCACCTGTATTCAGAGAGAGCACATCATCCTGCAAAGTACAGGTAATATTTACGCCATCTCTTTCGAGCTTACAAGGAGCATATAGAAGCGGAGTCAGAAACTCATTTTTCCTTTTTGAACGTGAGTTTTTTCCGACAAGAAACAAATGACCGTAGATAAGGTATTTATCTTTCTGGCTCATTTCACTTTGAATCATCAATTCAGTTAAATCACTGTCTGAGCCGTCTAATTGCAGAGGCTTGTCAAAGTGTGTAAAAAGCTCTTCATCTCCTTTTAAAAATATCCATTTGTTGTCTTTATCCTGTTTTAAATTTCTAAATGTAGAGCTTTGAACCTCTTCTCTTACACAGTCGTGAAGATAAAGGCTCAGCCTTTTTATAAAACTGTCATGAAATGCTGATTGAATAATTTTGGTAGCTTCTTGTAACATAAAAATTCTCTATAATATAAATCCATTAATAAATTATAGCTTATTAAAGGGATTGTGTATCATATAAAATATGTAATTTAAGCATTAGACATATAAGATTTTTTCACGCTCGGATAGTTACCAATTTTTATACTACAAGCCGTACGCATCAGTATACCCTCGTGTACAAGCAAAGTTTCACTCTGACATCATACTTGTACCTGTGGAATATACTCAATAAATTTCAATTATGGAAGCTTGTAATATAAATTTCTTGCTTTATAATAAAAATACTCACCAAACCTCATTGCAGATTTTAGGGTGACGCGGCTTTTTAGACGCAGCCCGTGATAGATGCAAATGAAAGGACAAAACAATGGC
>CALUVO010000017.1 GCA_944324245.1 Candidatus Gastranaerophilales bacterium
GCCAAGTCTAGCATTTTGCGGAAGTGACCCCATGCACTTGTTGCCTGTGCCGGACTTGTTTTTAAAAACTGACTTGTTTATTGCACAGGTTCATCAAGTAGTCGGAGTCAGTTGACAATATGAAATAATAAAATACTAGACAGTCGGGTAATATACGGAGAAAATTCTGTGCGTAATATAAAAATAACATTTAATTACCCAGACACGATCCAGCTATTTACCCGATGATATTCCTCGGGTTTTTTATTTTAAACATTTATAACATATTCAACTGTCCTTTATTGACAGTCAATTGTGTGCTTGATAAACTAAATTTATTGATGTTAGATAGGTAAGCTGTCTAAAAATGCCGGGGGCGGCATATAGGTATTTTGTTTGGCAGTTACTGCTCAAATATAAATAAGTGAATCCCTCAGCTACAGCTCCTCAAATGAAAGGGAAAAAAATGTACGCAATAGTTGAAACAGGCGGAAAACAGTACAAATTAGAAGAAGGCCGCTACGTTGATATTGAACTTATCGACGGCGAAGAAAACGACAAAGTTGTATTTGACAAAGTAGTTATGCTCGTAAACGGTGCAAAATCTAAAGTTGGTGCACCTTATGTAGACAAAGCATCTGTAGAAGGCAAAATAGTTAAACATGACAAAGCTAAAAAAGTTATAGTTTTCAAACAGAGAGCTAAAAAAGGCTACAGAAGAAAACAGGGTCACAGACAGTTTTTTACAAGAGTTATGGTGACAAAAATCAGAACTACTGCTCCGAAAGCAAAAGCTGCTGCAGAAGCAGAAGCACCTGCTGAAGAAAACTAAAGATAAGTTAACATATAATTACAAGGAGATATAAAAATGGCACATAAGAAGGGCGTAGGCTCATCAAAAAACGGACGCGACAGCGAAAGTAAGCGACTCGGCGTTAAAAAATTCGGCGGTGAACAAGTTCTCGCCGGAAACATCATTGTTCGTCAAAGAGGTACAAAATTCCACCCGGGCAACAATGTAGGTATCGGCAAAGATGACACTTTATTTGCTCTTATCGACGGCAAAGTTGTTTTTGAGCCTCACAGACGGGACAGAAAACAGGTAAGCGTTTACGCTGTATAATTTTTAGATTTTAAATAAACATTCAAAGAGGGTGAACAAACTATGTTCACCCTCTTTGAATGTTTATGATGATAAATATCATCAAAGATTATCATTAAAATTTTGTCAAAGACTATGTTTAATATATAATCAAAGATGAACACAGTAAAAGTGCAAAAGTAGAATAGAAAAAAGGAAAAAAACATGGTAGATGTTAAAAGAATTGAAATTCCTGTAGGTAACAAGGTAGTTACCATCGAAACAGGAAAGTATGCCAAATCAGCGAGTGGTTCGGTAGTTGTACGCTGCGGCGATACAATGTTGTTGGTTCATGCTGTAGTCAGTCCGGAACCGAGAGTTGGG
Source organism: Candidatus Gastranaerophilales bacterium (assembly GCA_944324245.1). GTDB lineage: Bacteria > Cyanobacteriota > Vampirovibrionia > Gastranaerophilales > Gastranaerophilaceae > Limenecus. The sequence goes on from CALUVO010000017.1 coordinate 1,445, forward strand.
ATAGACTTTTTCCCGTTACTTATTGATTATGAAGAAAGAATGTCCGCTGTCGGAAGAATACCAGGCGGCTATAACAGAAGCGAAGGTAAAGCTTCTGATAAAGCAATCTTGATTTCAAGATTAATCGACAGACCAATAAGACCTTTATTCCCTAAAGGATACAGAAATGATGTGCAAATAGTTGCACAACTTATAAGTTTAGATCATGACAATCAGCCGGATACTCTGGCTATGCTCGGCGCATCAGCTTCATTAATGCTTACGGAAGCTCCGTTTGAAGGCCCTATAGGTGCTGTAAGAGTAGGCAGAATAGACGGTCAGTTTATTGCTAATCCGTCTTATGCTGACGCTGCAAAATCCGATATAGATATCGTTGTTGCAGGTACACATGATTCTGTAATTATGGTTGAAGCAGGTGCAAAATTTGTTACAGAAGACGATATTATGAATGCTGTTGAATTCGCACAAAAAGAAATTGCAAGACAATGCGAACTTCAAGTTCAGTTTATGAATGATTGCGGTGTTGTAAAACCTGAATTTGTAAATCCTTACGACACAACAGCAATTGCAAAAATTATCAATGATATTGCCTATGACAAAGTTACTGAAGCTTATCATGACTTTGACAGAGACGGCAGAAAAGCGAAATTGGAAGAAGCCAAACAAATGGTTAAGGCAGAGTTTGATTCATACGGTGATGACCATGAAGCTAAAATCATGATGGCAGAAACCGGTATAGACTTTGTTGCTGAAGAATTTAAGGCTCTTGAAAAGAAAATCATGAGAAAAATGATTAAAGAAGAAAGAGTCAGAGCAGACGGACGTAAATTTAATGAAGTCCGTCCTATCTGGTGTGAAGTAGGTGTTGTTCCAAGAGCTCACGGTTCTGCGGTATTTACAAGAGGTCAGACTCAAATTATGTCAGTTGCTACACTTGCCGGCCCCGGTATGGCTCAAGAACTTGACGGAGTTGACCCAGAAACAAAGAAAACATTTATGCACAAATACATCTTCCCGGGCTTCTCAGTAGGTGAAGTTAAGCCGTTAAGAGGCCCCGGCAGACGTGAAGTCGGTCACGGTCACTTAGCAGAAAGAGCAAATGTTCCCGCACTTCCTTCACAAGAAGAATTTGGCTATACAATCAGAGTAACTTCTGATGTACTGGAATCTAACGGTTCTACATCAATGGGTTCAACATGTGCAACATCAATGGCTTTGATGAATGCAGGTGTTCCTGTTAAATGCATGATAGGCGGCGTTGCAATGGGGCTTATCAAAGAGCCTGATGAAGATATTGTCTTGACGGATATTCAGGGTATCGAAGACTTCTTAGGCGATATGGACTTTAAAGTTACAGGTAACGATGAAGGTATTACAGCTCTTCAAATGGATATGAAGGCAAAAGGTATTTCAAATGAAACATTAAGAAGAGCTTTACTTCAAGCCAAAGAAGGCAGATTACATATCTTAGGCAAGATGAGAGAAGTAATCACAGAACCGGCAAAAGAAATGTCACCGTATGCACCGAGAATTCATACTATGAAAATTGCAAATGAAGACATAGGAGCTGTAATCGGCCCTGGCGGTAAAAATATCAGACATATCATTGAATGTTCAGGTGCTGAAATTGATATTCAAGATGACGGAACAGTTACTATTACAAGCAATGATAAGGAAGGTACTGATATTGCAATCAGAATGATTGATGCAATTACCTTTAAACCTGAAGTCGGTATGGTTAGAAAAGGTAAAGTTGTAAGAATCATTCCTATCGGTGCTTTTGTCGAACTAGCTCCCGGCAAAGACGGTATGGTTCATATATCTCAAGTTTGCAATGAGAGAATTGAATCAATCGAACCTCACTTAAATATAGGTGATGAAGTCATTGTCAAAGTTATTAAAATCGATGACAAGGGCAGAGTAAATCTTACTGTAAAAGGCGTTACAGAAGAAGAAAAAGCATCTGTATAATTAATTTAAAGCGGAGCTTATGAATGCATAGGCTCCGTTTATACATACAAAACAAGACGGAGTTAATATGTACAGTAAAATTAAATATCTAATATACGGTTCATTTTTTTTATTCTTTATTCTTTTATTTGCTGCTATTCAGCAATCATCTATGGTTGCTGATAAAAAAGCTCAGGAAAAAATTGAAAAAGATATGATTAGCAAAGTAGAAAAATATCAAAAGGTTGCAGAAGAACGAAACAGAAATCAAATGCAAGCAGAGTCCCAAACTTCTCGGGATATCGAACGAACACCAATAATCTCTCCTGAACCGGAAACTCCATTATCAAATAACATAGAGAAATCAAATAATGGCAATATTCACCAGACAAACAAATCTCTTGAAGAATTAGAAATCGAAAATTCTGCGCTTGAACAGAAAACAGAAAAGCTTTATTTTGCATCTAACAACAAAGAAGCATCCGAATATATATTGTGCAAAAGATTTCAATTTGACGGAAATAATTATGCCATAGTAGCATTTGACGACACAAGATATGCTTCGGAATATTCCAAATATGTGAACAGAAAATTTTATATCTATAAAGAAAATGAACAAAATCTTGTTAATATACACTATCTTTTTGAAAGATCAGTAAAAAAAGACGACAAATCTATTCCGGATTTTAGTGTAACAGTAAACAAATATGATGCAAAAATCACATATAATTCAAAACCTCCGGTGTCAAGAACTATAAGCAGCAATATATTAATTAATGCCAGAAACCAATATAACACACCGGAGCTAACGACAGGTATATCAGATTCTTCAGAAATAACCGATAATAGAGAATTAGACAATTCTAAAACAGTAAATGAAACAAATGATACAAATAGCTCTGACTTTGAAATGATTAAAATCCCAAACTTACCGCAAAACTAATACTAATAACACATCATAATTTACAGTTATATTTTTTTTCGGTATAATCGTTTGTATAAATTTAATTAGGATTTAACAATGAGTGATAATCTAAGATATAAAAGAATTCTGTTAAAAGTAAGCGGGGAAGCATTACTAGGGGATCAGGAATTCGGGATTGACCAAAAACCCGTTGAAATGATTGCAAAGGAAATAAAAGAAGCTCACGATATGGGCGCAGAAATTGCAGTTGTAGTCGGCGGCGGTAATATATTCAGAGGAATGAAGAATTCTGCAAAGCTCGGTATGGATCAAGCTTCCGGTGACTATGTAGGTATGCTTGCTACTGTTATGAATGCAATAGCACTTCAAAGTGCACTCCGTAAACTTAAAGTTTCCTGCAGAGTCCAGACTGCTATTGACATGGACAAAATTGCAGAACCTTATATCAGATTCAAAGCAATAAGACATCTAGAAAAAAGCAGAGTGGTTATTTTTGCTGCCGGCACAGGTAACCCTTTCTTTACAACTGATACAGCTGCAGCATTAAGAGCGTCAGAAATTGATGCACAGGTTATGCTTATGGCAAAAAACGGGGTAGACGGAGTATATTCGGATGATCCAAGAGTAAATCCGGAAGCAAAAAAATATGACAGAATATCTTATGATGATATAATTGTTAAAGGTTTAAAAGTTATGGATACTGCATCTTGTGCTTTATGCAAACAGAATAATATCCCAATTATTGTTTTTGATTTTGCAGCAAAAGGCAGCATATCTAAAATTTTACACGGTGAAAATATAGGTACTTTTGTAGGAGAATAAAAATGACAGTTGATGAAATGCTATCAAATGGCACAGATAAAATGGAAAAAGCTGTTGCTGCTTTAAAAAAAGAATTCGGTCAAATCCGTACAGGCAGAGCAAATCCGCTTATACTGGACAAAGTTGTAGTTGATTATTACGGAGTACCAACACCTTTAAGACAAATGTCTCAGGTAGGTGTGCAGGATGGACAGACACTTGTTATCACTCCGTACGACAAGTCAATTATAAAAGAAATTGAAAAAGCAATGATAAAAGCAGAACTCGGTATTACACCGAACTCTGATGGTATTGTTATACGTCTTACATTCCCGCCTTTAACAGAAGATAGAAGAAAAGAAATCTGCAAAGATGTAAAAAAAGCTGCAGAAGATGCTAAAGTTGCAATCAGAAATATCAGAAGAGATATGACTGATGAGCTCAAAAAGATTGAAAAAACAGATAATCTTCCTGAAGATGCTGTTAAAGATAATCAGGATAAAATTCAAAAAATTACGGATAAATATGTAAAAATCATTGATGATCACGCATCAGAAAAAGAAAAAGAGGTTATGACTGTATAGTGAGTGTACCAAATCTCTTTAACAATTCAACACTAAGACTGATAACAGGTGTCTTAATCGGCTTTTTTGTACTCGGATGTGTAATTGCAGGCGGTATACCGTTAATGCTGCTTGTTATGTTTGTGGCATATATCGGGTCAAAAGAGTATGTTGATATTTTAAAGAAAAAAGGATTCAGACCATTTCTTCATTTAATACTGCTTGCAGACATCTGTTTTGTCGTTCTTACGGCGTTAAAGAGATTTGATCTTGTGCCTGTGGTTTTAACTCTAGGTACAATAGGTGCCTTTACACTTGTCTTGTGCAAAGGCAGACAGCCTTATATCGCTAATGTTGCTACAACAGTGCTTGGTTTTATATACGGAGGATGGCTGCCCTGTTATGTAATCCTTTTAAGACAGCTAAATCAGGATTCTCTTGGCTTTTTTACAATAAAAATGTGCTCGGGTCTGGGATTTTTGGTACTGTTGTTCTTTACAATACTCGTAACCGATGTAGGTGCTTATGTATTTGGTTCAAAGTTTGGAAAAACACCTCTGGCACCTGTTGTCAGCCCCAAAAAAACTGTGGAAGGGGCAATAGGAGGCACTGTTCTTGCTATTATAACAGCTATGATTATAGGCTGGTTAATTCATATTGAATGGTATCAGTCACTGATTGCAGGATTTTTGATTACTTTGTTTGCACAGATTGGAGATCTTGCAGAATCCCTGATAAAAAGAGATGCGGGTGTAAAAGACTCAGGAAATTCTCTTCCGGGACACGGCGGCTTTCTTGACAGGGCTGACAGCTATTTATTCAGTACACCGGTAGCATATTTTTATTTCAATTATTTTGTAGTGAGCGACCAGCTTACCATTGATTTTATAAGTTTTGCCAGAAAGGCGCTGCATGCAGTCGGACTGTAGTAAACAGGATTTATCTAACTTTATTTGTTCTTTAGGGTTTAAAGATTTTTCTTTAGACTTGATTAATACAGCCTTTACACACAGCTCATATACAAAAGAGCATGATGAAAGTTATTTAAAATGCTATGAAAGATTGGAGTTTCTGGGTGATGCGGTTTTAAAACTCGCTGTAACAGATTATTTATATAATACTTATCCCGATTCGAACGAGGGAGATCTTACAAAAATAAGATCAATAATTGTCAGTGATGAAATTCTATATCAAATTGCCCGAAAATTAGAAATAGAACGATTTATAAAAGTAAGCAAAGCAGAAGAAAAATGCGGAGGCAAAAAGCTTGAATCCATACAGGCGTGTGTTATGGAAGCAATGTTTGGTGCGTTATACCTTTCCTCTGACAGAACTCTGCTTAATAATTTTATTGTTGATAATTTAAAAGAATTTATTAATGACATTTCAAATAACAAAACAGTATACAATGCCAAAGCAGTTTTACAGGAATATACGCAAGGGTTGAGTAAAGAACTGCCCGTATATACTGTTGTAAAAGAAACCGGTGCAGCACATAACAAAACATTTTTTGTACAAGTATCATACAATGGCAATTTGCTTGCTGAGGCAGACGGAAAAACAAAGAAACAGGCTGAGCAGCAGGCCGCATATACTGCCTGTAAAAAGCTTGGAATCATAAAGGATACAATAAATCATGAATAAAACTATTATTTCACCATCTATTTTATCAGCAGACTTTGCAAACCTCGGTCGTGATGTAAAAGAACTGCAAGATTGCGGTGCTGATTGGATTCATGTAGATGTCATGGACGGGCATTTTGTACCTAACTTAACCATAGGAGCACCAGTTGTAAAAGCAATAAAGCCGTATTGTAATATTCCTCTTGATGTGCATCTTATGATTGATAATCCTCAAAACTATATTGAAGACTTTGTTAAAGCAGGTGCTGACATAATCACATTTCATTATGAAGCGGCAGGCGATTTGACAGAAGATATTATAAATAATATAAAGTCACACGATATACTTGTAGGACTGTCTATCAAACCCAAAACACCTCCGCAGGAAATTTTAAAATACCTTTTAATGGTTGATATGGTACTTATAATGACTGTGGAGCCTGGTTTTGGCGGACAATCTTTTATGAATAACTGTGCTGATAAAATACCGGTAATAAGGCAAAATGCACCGGAAAATTTAATTATACAGGTAGATGGCGGTATAAATGATAAAACTGCACAAGTTTGTAAAGAACTCGGTGCAAATTCGCTTGTGGCAGGGTCGTATATTTTTAAATCTGCTAATATGGAAGATGCAATTAAATCTTTAAGATAAATGAGAATCTGTTATGAAATTAAAGTTGTTAAGTATAGCTCGAAAGAAATCAAATACAATTATTTCTAATTATAATAAACCTATAACGAATTATAAGAATATTCCTAATAATACAATTGAAAAAACTTCAACCGGGGGACTGCTGCTTGAAATTACTGCTAAAATAATCAAAATACTTGATAACTTAGAAATAAATAATAAGATTTTATTGTATAAAATAAAAGCAGTTGCACGTCAAAAAAATAAGTAGTTTTGCTGTAAGTTGATTTTTGTCTGCCTTTATTGATTACACTGCAAAATATGCATAGTTGTTGATTTCTTCTTCAGTATTTATTTCGGTAACACAAACAAGCACTCTGCCGCTGTCAAGTTTTATTCCGCCAAGAATATTATTGTCTTTTAGATTAGACAAGAAATTATCGGCATTGTTGACTTTTAGAACAAATTCGTTAAAGAAATTCTTTGATTGAAGTTCAAAACCTTTATCCATAAGTTTTTGAGCAAGTTTGTGCGCATTATTTAGACTCATAAGTGCAGCTTGCCTCAAACCATTGTATCCCATTAAGGCAAGATATACTGTAGTCTGTAATGCAATAAGCGCCTGATTAGAACAAATATTGCTTGTCGCTTTTTCTCTTCTTATATGCTGTTCTCGCGTTTGCAAAGTCAAACAAAACGCCTGGTTTCCATCTTTATCAACAGTTCTCCCGACAATTCTGCCGGGGATTTGACGTTTATATTTTTCTAAACATGCAAAATAAGCTCCATACGGCCCGCCAAAAGAAAGCGTATTGCCTGCCGGCTGCAGATTGCCCACCATAATATCGCATTCTGGCGGCTCTAATACAGCTAAAGGAAGCAAATCGCAGCAGCAAATCAGCATTGTTTTATCATCCTTGAATTTTTCTTTTAATCTTTTAACATCGTGTATTGCACCAAAATAATCCGGTGTTTGAAGCAAAACACATGCTATATCAGAACCGATTTCAGATAAATCATTTGATATTTCAATATCAGCAGCCTTTGCATAGGTATTTATAACCTGCTTGTACTGGGGATTAACTCTCTGACAAACCAGAGCTTTTTTACGTCCTGTTACTCTTACGGCTGTTAGTATTGCTTCTGCACAGGCTGTTGCAGCATCATACATAGATGCGTTTGATACGTCCATTCCAGTCAGATTACATATCATTGACTGATATTCATAAATTGACTGTAAAGTACCCTGTGATATTTCTGCCTGATACGGAGTATAAGCCGTATTAAATTCAAAACGCGTAGAAATTTGCGATACAGCAGCAGGTATAAAATGCCTCTGAGCACCTCCGCCCAGAAATGATGAATACTGTGTATTATTGTTTTGTGCAAGTTTTTTTATTTCTTGAACAAGCTTCATTTCAGAGTGTGGTTCAGATAAATTCAACCCGTTTAATTTTATTTCTGACGGCAAATTATTATATAAATCATTGACTGAATTTAGCCCGATTGCAGACAGCATTTGCTGTCTTTCATCTTCTGTATGTGCATTAAAATTAATCATATCTTATTCTATTTCGTCTTTATAATCATCGTATTCTAGTAAATCTCCCGAATCAGCCTGAGCATTTTCTGCCTCAACTTTTATAAGCCAGCCGTCTTCATAAGGGCTATCATTTAAAATTTCAGGTGATTCTGCAAGTTTATCATTTACCGCAACGACTTTACCGCTCACCGGCATATAAATTTCCGATGCTGCTTTTACTGATTCAACGGTAGCAAATACTTCACCTTTTGTAAAATTTGCGCCGATTTCAGGAAGTTCAATAAATACTATATCCCCCAGTTGTTCCACAGCATAATCGGTAAGACCGATATTATAGTTTCCGTCTTGATTTTCAAGTAAGTATTCATGGCTTTTTGAACATAAAATACCGTCTGGTACCATCATTATCGCATTCTCCTTTATGTCTTAAGTCTTATTATTATTTTTTGTAATGTTTATGTACAAAAGGTCGTTTAACTACTTTTGCTTTATATAATTTATTTCTTACCATAATTTGTATCTCTGAGTCCAGAGTTATATTATATTTTGTATCAACATATCCCATTCCGATATTTTTACCAAGAGTTGGGGCATAGCCGCCGCTAGTGACAACACCAGCCGGTTCCCCTTTATAATATATTTCATATTCGTGTCTCGGAATAGCGCGTTCTGTCATTTCGAAACCGATTAGTTTTTTGTCCGTACCGCTTTTTATTTGCTCTGTTATTATGGCTTTACCATTGTAATCTTCTTCTTTGTCAGAAGGAATTGACCACTTTAGACCCGCTTCAACAGGTGTTGTATTTTCATTTAAATCATTCCCGTACAGCATAAGTGCAGCTTCAAGTCTTAGTGAATCACGCGCACCAAGACCTATTGGAAGTAAATTGTATTCCTCTCCGGCTTCAAATAGAATATCCCAGAGTTTTAGTGCATATTCGTTCTTTACTATAAGTTCAAAGCCGTCTTCACCTGTGTAACCAGTTCTTGAAAGGTAAACAGGAATATTCTTTAAAGAAAGTTCTTTTATTGTAAAAAATTCAGGCTGGTCATTCACTTGTATGCCTGCATTTATGAGTATTTTGTATGCATTAGGTCCCTGCAAAGCAATCATTGCATATTCATCTGATTTATTTTCAATCGATACATCAAGCTCATTTTTATTTTTGACAAACCATCCATAGTCTTTGTCTATGTTAGATGCATTTACGATTATTAAGTATTTTTTCTCATCAAGCCTGTATATTATTAAATCATCAACAAGAGCGCCGTTTTTCATTGTAAGCTGGCAGTAAATTGCTTTGTGTAATGCTAATTTAGATATGTCCTGAGGTACGATTTTTTGCAGAAATTTTAATGCATCATTTCCTGATACAAATACCTGTCCCATGTGAGAAACATCAAATAATCCTGCTGAATTTCTAACAGCCTTGTGCTCTGCAATAATACTTGAATACTGGACAGGCATATCCCAGCCGCCAAACTCGACTATTTTAGCACCTAATTGTTTGTGCTTTTCATAAAAAACTGTCTTCTTCCCCATCAAGACCTCAAATATTGCTATTTATATATTTAGTTTTAGATTATTTTATTGAGCATGTCAAGGTAAAAAATAATATGATTAATTTCATATCGTCAACTGACTCCGACTACGTCTTGGATTTTCTTCACGCTCGACACTGTCATTCGCTGCGCTATCGCTTCTGCTCATTTCGTGTCTCGCTTCCCGGACTGGGTTCGGGTTCCGCCCTCACACGGCGTCCGTCCGAAAATCCGCTCTTGGATTTTCTCACGCTCGGACAGTTTCGAATTTTTATACTGCACGCCGTACTCATCAGGATGCCCTCGGGTACAAGCGAGGTCCCACTCAGACATATTATATTTGTGAATAAGTTTTGAAATGTGTTTTTACAGCATTTTTAAGCTCTTCTTTTGAATATTTATCTGCAATTTGTTTTGCTGTATGCAATACATTTTCAGAACAGCCTTTTGGTATTTGAAACCCATATTTTTTAGAAATTTCATTAATGCCTGATAAAAATTGTTCTCTTGCCAGTATTGAAGCTGCTGCCACTGCTATATCGCTTTCTGCTTTACATCTTTGTTCAAGTGTTATATTCTTGCCTTTTTTTAGCAAAGCATTTTTTATAAGTTTTTCATCGCCGAATTTGTCTGATAAAGCACAATTACAATCTTTTTTCTCCAGAACATTTTCTATTGCCCTTGCGTGACCCCAGGCAAGAAGCAGATTCAGATTTTTCAATTTTGCATACAATTCGTTATATTTTGCCGGATTTATTGTCACTACTGAAAATATGCAGTTATTTTTTATTATTGAAGCCAGTTTAGTTATATTTTTGTCATCAATTTTTTTACAATCTTTTATGCCTGCTTTTGTCAGAATATCAGTATTAGTTTCATCAACCATAACAGCAGCAATAACAAGAGGTCCGAAAAAATCGCCCTTGCCGGATTCGTCTGTCCCTATATGATTTACCGGTATTATATCAATTGCCTGAATATCAGCAGAAGAGGAATACAATGCAGTTTCATCTTTTGAGCAGCTTATTAAATCTCTTTCTATTTTTTTTACAATATCGCTTACATCAGCCCCCTGAATGAGAAGTTTTCCGGTTTTAAAAAAGGTAGCGCTGTAGCTTTTTGTTTTTGCTCTCCAAAAGGCATTTTGCACTGTAGAAATTTCTGCGTTATCTTTTTCGAAAAATGTTTTTAGTTTATCATTTTCTGCTATTTCAAATTTATGTGTATAATTATTCATTTTTTACCTGCAATCCTGTTAATCTACTATAACATAACCATGACAGCTATTGTTATATGTTGTATAATAATTATTTGGAGTTTGGAATGAAGGTACTTATAAAATTTTTAATAGCATTATCTGTTCTTATAGCTGTCGTTTATTGCAGTATATACTTTGCAGTGCCTTATTTACTTAATAAAAATGATTTTGATGCTTTTATTTCTAAGTCTGTAAAAAATCAAACAGGACTTATACTTGTGCTTCATAACAGCAGTATTTCAATGTATCCGAATCTTGATATCAAGCTGAAAACTGACGATATACAGCTTTTTTATCCAGACAAAAGACAGATTTTAAACATAAGAGATTCTGATATTGATGTATCTTTTTTCAGTCTTTTGAAAAAAGAAATTAAAATAAACAAAATAACTGCCAGTGAGCTTCAATTTACGACGAAACTTTTAAAAAGCGGAAAAACTACTTTTCAAGAGTATTTAGAACAGCATAAAGTTAATAAAAAGTTTGACATAACTATTTCTAATAAATTACCGGCAATATCAATAAAGAAATATTTGTTTAAATTAAAAGATGATGAATCAGGTCAAAAATTCAAATTGTCGGGCGATAATCTAAAACTGTCACAAAATATAGATATAAGATATTTAAATTTTTCTATTAACGGTACTTTTTACTGCTTTGATAAAAAATATTTAAATTATAATATTAAACTTGCTGTACCCAAAAAGTTATTTGAGAATGTACCTAAGAAACTTTTTGATATAAATTTTGACAATTTATATAAATACAGCTTTTTGGCTGACTTAACTGCCGATGTAAAAATTCACGAAAACAAAGGCTCTTTTGATTATCTTTCCGGCAAAATTAACGTTGACCATTTTTATATAATTTTAGGAAATACTAAACTGCCTGAGAGTTATTTTCATGCAGTGCTTAATAAAGGCCGTGCTGTTGTGTCATCAAAATTCTACACTGCAAAAGATGAAGTGACGGATATCAGTGCGGATTTAAAGCTCAAAAAACCTTACAATATAAAGATAAAATGCTATTGTCCAAAAGCTGATATAGCAAATCTTCAAAGGCTTTCTATTTCTTTGCTTGAAATATTGAAAATTAAAAATAATCTTTCAGAATTTAATGCAGGCGGCAAAATAAGTGCAAATTTTAGTATTATCACGAATTTAAAGAATATAAGTTCAAGCGGTTCATTAAAGATTATGAATGCATATCTCCGTCATAAAGATATTCCTCTGAATATTAATTCTGCAAATGCACTTGTTGATTTTTCCGATAATATGATAAAAATTAAACAGTCTGATTTGAATGTTAACAATCAACCGCTCAAGATTAACGGTATAATAGACAACAAAGCAAGTGCTGATTTATCTTTAAATGCCTCAAATCTTGATATAAATAACATTATTAAAGCGTTTACTTTTATTAAGCCCTGCAAAAATTTCGTATTTAACAGCGGTAAGTTATCTTTTTCCGCAAAAATTAAGGGAGTTTTATCAAAGCCTGATTTATACGCTGATGTTGTTATCAATAGTCTTTCAGCATTTGAAAAAACAAAAAATATTAATATACAAATTCCCAAAATCCAATTAAAACTTTTTTATAAAAAAGGTAAGTATAACGGCTCTGTCACATTGTATAATTTGTCGGCGATGTGTACAAATGTTTTAAATTCTGAACACAAACTGCGTTCAGAACTGATTTCAGCGGTTTTTGATAGCAATAACATTAATATTTCTCCGTTTAAACTTGATACCGGCAATGCACGACTGGTTGTAAACGGAAAAATAACTGATTATTTAAAAACACCTGAGGTTAATATACAGGCAAGCGGCAATATTGATACCTCTTTTATAAAATCTTTATTACCTAAAGATATTACTGTTTACTCAAAAGGCTATTTGCCTTTAAAAATGCAGGTTAAACAAATAAAAAATGTCACATCAATAACCGCTTATGTGTTAGCAAATCCAAAGAATTATATTACCCCTGTACATATAAATAATTTTTCTAAGATTAATTCTCTATCCTGCATACAAACAACAATAAAAGGAAATGACATTTATATTGACAATTTCTCTATCTATTATGCAAAAGGAATAAACGGGCTGACCAAAGACATAAAGCTGTCGAATCTTAAAAAAGCTTTTGAAGTAAAAGGTAAAATTAAGAACTTTTTATCAGCACCATCCTTTGAAAATCTACACCTCCTTATTCTGGAAAATTTAAGCATATCACTACCGATTAAGGGTGCAAATTTAGATTTAAAGGCTGAGACAAAAGCGGATTTAATTTTAAATGGAACATTTAAAAAGCCTTCAATCACAGGGAATATAAATATTAATTCAGTTGATATTGAGCAATATCTGTTTAATGTGCAAAATTTAGTTATTAATTTTTATAATACCAAGATATTATTAAAACTTGATAATCTAAAAATTAAGGACTCTGATGTTTCTGTAGAGCTGGAAGCACCTGTAAATATCTTATACGGCACAAATAACAGTGTTATAAACAGGCTAGATATACATTCATCCTACCTTGATATGAATTCCGTTATGTCTTTAATGAATATATTCACTCAGGCAAAATACGCTCCGGGGGCAGATTTTCCGTATTGCATAAATTCAGGTAAACTCAGTATTGCAAACTTTAAGATGGATAAAATTTTAGTACAGAATGTTACCGGTAATATATCTGCAAAGAAAAATTACCTTTACATTACTGATTTATTTGCAAATGCATACGGCGGCAAGGCTGCAGGGAAAATAACATACAGTTTCCCATATATGTCTGTTCAGGCTGATTTGCAGGGCAGAGATATGGATGCAAAATCCGCAGCAAATGCTTTTATTCCTCAAAAACAAAAAATTTCCGGGCGGCTTAATTTTGATACATCAGTAAATCTTTTTGTGTCTGATATTGATAAAATGATAAAAACAATGTCTGGCAGTGCTGATATACTCGTAAAAAACGGACATTTAGGACAGCTCGGCCGGTTTGAACATTTCTTATATGCGCAGAATTTGCTGGCTCAGAGATTGATATATGCAAGCCTCAATAGTGCACGTCAGGCGATAAGCCCGAAAGATACCGGCTATATTACCTATTTGAAAGGCAAAGTTAACTTTGCTAACGGCATAGCACATTTGAATCCCATAACTACATCAGGCCCGCAGATGAGTATGTATATAACAGGGAATATTAATATTTTGAATAATTATACAAATTTGCAAATACTCGGAAAAATATCTTCAGAGGTTTCTTCATCACTTGGTGTATTAGGTTCGTTGACAATAAAAGACTTTTTGGATGAGCACACGAAATACGGCGCTTCTGCAGCACGGTTATTTAATTTTTATAACAAAGAAATTCCTGATTCAGAAATTCAAAAGATTCCTGCACTTTTGCCGGATTACAGATATGATACAAAAACATTTGAGGTTCAAATATCCGGTGATCCTGACAGCGTTAAATCAGTGAAAAATTTCAACTGGGTAAGTCCTGCGGGAACAAAACAGAAACTTATGCAAGAGTCAGCAGCCGCAATGAATACAAATCTGCAATCCATCAAAGGCAATACTCTGCAGCAAAATCAGCCTGAGCAAAAACGAGATAATGCACCTCTTAATATACAACCTGTATCCCAACCGGATTTTCTGGATGCTATACCGGATAAATTCAGCGATTAGACTGTGTATTAGTTTTCCTTTGTGATACGTCCGTCAGCTTTTATGGTAATAGGTTTTCCGTTGAAAGATTTTATGTAATCAATCAGCATCTGAGTTTCATTTTTGTCACATTTATGTATAATTTTTTGCGGACAGGCAAGTGCTTCAAGACCTTCACTTCCACCTGCTACAAAGGTGTTGTATGCAACTTTAAAGAATTTGTCGCTGCTCGGGTTTTGTGAATCCAGAGGAACTCTTGTTCCGTCCTGTTTTACAAGTACTACATCTTTTACTTTATTGTCTTTACCTATTACATATCGAAGACCTGCCACCTGAAGCGCACCTGTCCTGTGATATTTTGTAGTTGCTTGAATTGCGCTGTTGAGTACATCTATAATGTCTTTTTCGCTTAATTTGTATACATTTACATCATTATAAAAAGGCATAAGATCCATTACATCTCTGTCTGTAACGGGACCTGCAGGAAGGCTGGCCCTGATTCCGCCCATGTTATTCAAAACAAGGTCAGCATCCGAGTATTTTAAATACGCATCACTCAAAAATGCACTTATCGGGCTTTCTTCAAGAACAGTTTCCGGTTTTGATTTTACTTCCTGCGCAATAACACCTATTTCCTCGGGTGCACCGAGTGATATATCTTCCATTGTTTTAACAGCGAGATTTTCGCGCTGATTATCCAGTGATTTTATTTCATTTTTTGCTTTAATTATGCGTCCGAATTTATCATAAACAACATCAAGCTCACCGTAAGAATGACCGTTTTTGCCTGCCTGGGTAATTATTACCCATTCACCTCTAGGCGATTTGAATAAATTTTGTCCGTATACTAATCCGTTTAGCGTATCATGAGAATGTCCGTCATTAATGATATCTATACCGCCGACATGCTGTGCAACCATTACAGCTGCATCTTTTCCTATATGAGATACTAGTTTTATGATATTAACGCCCTGCTTTTCAAGTTTATCCACTTCTCTTTTTAATGCTTCTTCTGTCTCTTTTACATTTAAAACACGAATATCTTGTGCACCCTCTTGACTTTGCGAGCTTAATCTTGAAAATAAATCACAAGGAGCAAGTCCTATATAACCGATTTTTTTACCGTTTTCTTCAACAATCATAGAAGTCGCAAATCTTCCTGCATCTGCATCATCTTTTAACGGATAAGAGGCAATTTTAGAGTTATCTTTTGGTACAAGATTCAAAGCAAGTGTTTTAAATTTCGCAAAATCCAGCATTTCTGACAGACCCTGCGCACCTTTGTAATCCATATTGTGATTACCGGGTGCAGCTGCCGTAATATTGCACATATTCATAATTTTAACAATAGCAATATTTTTATCTCTATTCGCTCCTACCCATTCATCTCCGGATAGAATAACATCACCTGTAGGATTTTCTTTTTTAAATACATCTGAAACAGTTTTGAATTTTCTAAAGGCTTTTAAGTGTCCGTGAAAATCATTGCCGTATAATGTTTTTTGTCTGAATTCACCATTATTTTGTACAGGGGAAACATTATTATTTCCGAATTTTATTCCGGAATTATAAAAATTGCTGAAATTGTTATTAATGAACATATAAAAAATCCGTAAATCTTAACAGTCATATAAAACACGTCACTAAAAAAACTTGCCATTATATTAACATTTGTTTACAAAAGCTCTAATGTTTGTAAATTATTCTATTGCAATTGTTTTTATATATATAAGGTTAGAATATAGGAAGATTTTTATATGGTAAACGGTGTATCAGGTTATAATAATAATTCAGCAGCATTTTACAGAGCAGCTGCAGGAACGTATGTTTTAAATAAAAATAACAATACAGAAACAATGATTAAATTTGTAAATGGTTCTCCTATTGTCGTTTCTCAAGAACCAAGTGCTATGCAGACAGCAATAGGAACATTGCCTTTTGCAGGTTTATTTGGAGTATTTCAGGGTGTTGCAGCATTAAAAAATAATGGTTTACAGGGTGCCGAACGTGAAGCTTTTAAGGCATCAGGTGCAAAAGGCTGGAATTTATCAGAAACTATTAAAAATGTAAAAGCAAGACATCCTTATTCTTCAAGAGGCGAAGCAGTTAAAGCTGGTAAAGATGTTTTAAAAAAAGAATACGGAAACTTCTTTAAAAAACATGTTGCTGTAGATACGGCTAACAGAGGTTTTTTAGGAAAACTTTTAGATAAAATCCCCGGATACAAATCTGTAAGAGCATCAGGTTTCGGTCAGGCTATGGGACGCTCAGGTGCAGGTTGGATGCTTGTTCTTGATGGTGCAGTAAAAACATTTACTGATGTTGTTCCTGCATTCAAAGAACTCGGTTTTAATGCAGGTATGAAACAGGTTGCAAAATCAGGTACTGAAGTTGTAGCCGGAGCAGCTGGATGGCTTGCAGGTGACGCTGTTGGTACAGCAATCGGCACAGCAATCGGTACTGCAATTTGCCCTGGTGTAGGTACGGCAATCGGCGGTTTCTTAGGTAAATTTATCGGTGGTGCTGTTGGCGGCGCAATCGCAGGTAAAGCTGCTAAAACAATAACCGGTAAAACAGAAATCGAAAAAGCTCAGGAAGCACAAATGGCTCAAGTAGCACAGCAGATAGATGCTGATGCACAGACTAAAGTAGCTCTTGCTCAACAAACTTATGAGCAGGCAGAACAAGTTCTTGCTCAGGATCCGAATAATCAGGATGCACTTGCTGCTAAAGCCGCTGCAGAAGCTGTATTAAGTGAAGCTGCTGATGCGCAAACTGAACAAATGACACAGACAGCACCTGCTCAAACTCCTGCTGCCCCTGTTCAACAAACTCAAACAGCTTTTATGACTACACCTCAGGGTATTCCTGTAGTTCCCGGATTTAACGGTTGCAGCTACGATATGAATATATTCCACCAGGCAATGTCTACAGCATCTATGCCTTACGCAAATCCCGGTTATAACAATCCGCTTGCAGCACAAACAAATCCGGCAGCAGTTCAAATCAATCCTTTTTTGAACCAACCACAACAAGCAGCTTAATCTTTAAATTCATATAAATATATTTACCATATTTGCTAACCAAAAAAATAAAGCGGTCAAATAATTGACCGCTGTTTTTATAAAACCTATTCCTTATTTCCCCTATTAGTCTAGTATTGCATCTAGTTTTGCCGATTTTTTAATTCTAATTATAATTAAAGCTTCTTTAGTCAAGTAATGCTTCTAAGATTGTTGCATTTTTAGCAGCAAGTGTATTTTCACGTACTTTGTTTCTGTGAATGTAAGTTCTCAATGCTTCACGAATCAATTCACTTCTTGAACGATTTTCATTATCTGCTACTTGATCGATTTCATCTAAAAATTTTTCCGGCATTGAAATAAGTACTCTTGACATAAGTTTCCTCCTGTGGTTGTCTACTCTCTTTTTGTTTTTTGTTCTCTTAATATCTCTCGTACTTATATAAACAATTTTTGGATATAAAAATTGCCTATTTTATATCTACAAATTATATATTTCTTAACAATACTTAACAATACAATTTTAAAATGTGGATTTTATAAGCATTCATGGCTATCTATGAAATAAAAGAATTTGTAGCAGTGTGTATAAATTCAATAATCTGAGAGAAATAATCCAAGGAAGAAGCACCGTTTATAATAATATCAGCTTCTGATTTTGAAGGACGTATATATTTTTCTGCAGCTATACGCACATATTCCCAGTGTTTTAGAGCATTTTCTTCAGATTGATTACGCTTTGATGCACGCTCGATAAACCATTTTTTTTGAATTTTAGGGTCAATATCAATGTATATTTTTACATCAAATACATCTTTAATATCTTTATACATTGCGGCCATACCTTCTACAAGTATGAATTTTTCCGAATGTATAGGTATAGAATTCGGAACACTTATGCCTGTGCCGTTTATAAGGTATTCCGGTGCTTTGATATTTATTCCATGTGAAAGTTTTATTAAATCTTCCTTTAAAATATCTAACTGGAAGCTATCAGGTGAATCTACATCATAGCCGTTATCTCTTAATGCATCAAAGGTGCCGTATTGTTTGATGAGATCTGATATATCATTAAAATAGTTATCAATACTCAAAAATTCAAGAGGAAAATTTAATTTTTCGCTTGTTTTTTTTATATGTTTACAAATTGTAGTTTTCCCGCTTGCTGATTCCCCAGTAACTCCTATTAAAAATTTTTTTTGCGGATTTTCAATCAAACGTCTTGAAAATTTTGATATAAAGTTTGGATTAATATCTTTAAATATAGGTCGTTCTGCCTTTTTATCATAAGATAATATTTGTTTAAATTTAGTCTGTAAATAAAATGCAAGAAACTCCCGTCCCGTTTTTGTAGAGAAATCGGGTTTAATGATTTTATCTTTTGTGGTAAATTCATTATCCGTTAACATTTGCATACCTGACAAAATACTCGTAAAGATTTTATTTTGTTATTTTTAATCCAAATTTTAAAAAATATTAAGCGCTGCAAAATTTATTTTTACAGCGCTTAATATACTTATTATACATCCGGTAAGTCACCCATTACAATTGCAGTCTCTTTTGCATCAAGATGAAATGCGGTATGAAGTGCTTTTATAGCTTCGTTTGACTGATTTTTTTCAACAAGACAGCTTATTTTTATTTCACTTGTTGAAATCATTTTTATATTTATTCCTTTTTCAGCAAGCGCTTTAAACATTGATGCTGCAATACCAGGACGATCGACCATTCCAGCACCGACAATTGATACTTTAGCAATATCTTCATCAACCAGCACACCTGAAGCGTGAATTTCTTTTATAATTTCTTTTACAATTTCCATTGTTTTTTCATAATCTGTTTTTGCAACTGTAAAAGCAATATCATTTGTATCATCACTCCTACCGTATGATTGGATAATCATGTCAACACTTATATCAGAATTTGATAACAATTCAAATATTTTTGCGGCATTACCGGGTATATCCGGAACTTCCGTTATAACTATTCTTATTTGAGATAAATCAGCTGCAACACCTGCAACAGGTTTATTAATTTCCATGTCATCAACTCCTATTATATAAGTTCCTGTATCATCTAATTTAAAGGTACTCCTCACTCTCAAAGGCACCTGATATTGTTTTGCAGTTTCTACAGAGCGCGGGTGTAATACATTGGCTCCTACATGTGCTAATTCCAGCATTTCTTCATAAGAAATTTCCTTAAGTTTTGTAGCACATGGGACTATTCGCGGGTCAGTTGTATAGACACCTTCCACATCCGTATATATGTCACATCTGTCTGCATGCAATGCTCCGGCAATTGCTACAGCAGAAGTATCTGAACCACCTCTGCCCAGAGTAGTAATTTCGCCTTCCGGAGTAACGCCCTGAAAACCTGCTACCACAATAATTTCTCCTTTAGAAAGATGTTCTTTTAATTTGTTTGTTTTTATATCCACAATCCTAGCTTTAGAATGCACACATTCTGTTATAATTCCTACCTGTGCAGCATTCATACTTACAGCAGCATATCCTTGAGCCTGTATTGCCATTGTAAGCAAAGCAATAGATACCTGCTCACCTGTAGCAAGAAGCATATCGAGCTCTCTTGAATTCGGGTGCGCAGTTATTTCATTCGCCATTTTTACAAGATAATCTGTCGTGTGTCCCATTGCAGAAACAACAACTATAACGTCATTACCATTATTTTTTTCTCTTATAACTGCTTTTGCGACATTTTTTATTTTATCTGTATCAGCTACGGAGGTTCCGCCAAATTTTTGAACAATTATTCCCACTTTTAATTTGCCTCAAATTTATACTTTTCTGTTAAAAAATTTTTTACAACCACTATCTTATCGTTATTATACTGCTGCAAAAATTTATTACAACATTTGTATGCAGTTTCTGCAGTTGTTTGTGCCAAGTTTTCATCTTTTATCATTTCTTGCAATATTTGTATCAACAATGTTTGATATTCAGGAATTACGAAAGCTTTATCCATTATTGATTCCATTATTGTTATAGATTCTGAAATATTATTCATATTAAGCAAGGTTTCTGCTTTGCCAAGATACGCTGTTATATAATCAGGATTAATTTTTATTGCATTTTCAAATTTATCCAATGCATCATTAAGCTCGTTTGACTTTAAAAGTACTATTCCAAATGCATAATTTGTATAAGCATCATTTTTATCCATAAGATAAGCTGTTCTTGCTTTTCTTTGTGCTTCTACATAATTGCCTGTGTCGAGCAGCAATTTTGCATAATTAAGATAAGCAGGAATATACTTTGGACAATATTCAATGCATTTTTTAAAGTAAGTTTTTGCATTTTCAAAATCATGTTTTTTTGTATAACAATTTGCGATATTGAAGTATATAGAGTAATTTTTTTTGTCATTCTCATAAGAACTTTTATAATGCTCAAGTGCTTTGTCATAATCCTGCCTGTTATAAGATATTGCCGCAAGATTGTATAAGGTCATCGAATTAGATGGATTTATTTCAAGTACTTTATTAAAAAATTCTTCTGCTTGTGTATATTCACTGCTCATAAGAAAATTCATTCCGAGATTAAATAAAACAATTTCAGATGTCGGGTTAATCAACAATGCTTTATACAATTTTTCTCTTGCTGCATCAATAAAATTATATTTTTGCAGTGCAAGTCCCCAGTTTGTATAAAAATTTGCGTTCGGCTGCGCAATTTCATCAGCTGATTCAAAGGTTTCAAGGCACAAAGAATCCTGACAGGTCTTAAGATAGCAATCAGCAAGAATTATGTATGCATCAACTTTAGTTTTGTCTAATGTTATAGCTTCTTGCGAATATTTTATTGCCAATTTATAGTTGCATTGTTTCAGACTGCATAATGCAAGATAATAATATGAATCGTACTTGTCCTGAGCATATAACAGGCTCTGGTTAAATCGAAGGATTGCTTCAGTATATTTATCCTGTTCAAATAAAAGCAATCCCCATAAAAATAAAATAACGGGATTAGTCGGACTCAGGGATGATGCTTTTTTAAATTTTTCTTCGGCTTCACTTTTTCTGCCGGCTTTTGCAAGAGAAATACCCCAATTCAAGTATGTATCAGTGTCTCTGGGATCATATTTCTGAGCAATTTTGTATATTTTTATGGCACTTTTTAAATCACCTATTTCAGATAAAGCTGTCGCCCACATTGTGTATGCTCTGGCATTAAATTTATCTGTTCTTACTGCTTTTCTGAAATTTATTATTGCGTCTTCATATTTTTTTTGTTTGAGCAATGCAATGCCTATATTTATATAGACATCAGGGTTTTGATTTGCCATTAGAGAGGCTGTTTGAAATTTATTCAGCGCTTTTTCCAATTCTCCTTTTCGTGCAAGTTCTATACCCCAGTTCATATAAGCTGTTACAGGGATTTGTGAGGTCTTTGCAATATTATTGTAATCATTAATATATTTATCAAACTTGTTTATTTGTTTTTTTATATCTTCTTTGATTTGAAGAAACTTGCTTGTCATTAGTTTTATTGTTCCTTGTCTTGCAAATTTTCTTTCAGAGCTGTTATATTATCAACCACTTCTCTAAATGCACCATTGCCTGCATTTGCCTTTGTAATTTGTATATGCGGTAATTGCTTTACTTTATAGTTAGCTTCTTCTACTGTTATAGCATATTTTACACTGTTTAAACACTCTATATCATTTACATCATCGCCTATATATAACATTTCTTCAGATTTTAGTGAATATTTCTCTTTAATACTTTCCAGCACAGGTAATTTGTTTCTTATACCCTGGTGAATATCTTCTAGAGAAAATTTTTCGGCAATATAATCTATTTCTTTGCTTTTTTCACCTGATATAACAGCTATTTTTATGCCACTTTTTACAGCAACAGATACTCCCATTAAATCTTTAAAACTAAGTTTTTTCAACTTTGTTTCCGGATTAAGTATATATACAGAGTTGTCTGTAAATATACCGTCAAAATCGCTTACGATAATTTTTATATCTGCTGAAAGATTGAGAGTTTTATACATTATATTGATACCTTAGGGATTTTTCTTAATTTCTTTTTTACGGGAATTTCAGAGTCATATACAACTTTTATGCCGTCACCAAGAATTCTCTTTACTTCTTTTATATCTCTTACCATTCTTCTTAATCCTTCAGGCTCAAGGCTGGCTGCTTGATCAGACCCCCACAAGGTTCTGTCAATAGTTATATGTCTTTCTACAGAATTTGCACCAAGTTCTACTGACAATACAGAAGGTAAAAGTCCTTTTTCGTGTCCGCTATATCCTATAGGACAGCTGAATTCTTTCCTAAACTCTTCAATTACTCTTAGATTAATTTCATTGTGTTCTGTTGGATAAGTAGATGTACAGTGAAAAATTATCAAATTATCTTCACCGAGTAATTTTACTGCGTGACGAATTTCTTGCATTGTACTCATACCTGTAGACAACAATACAGGTTTACCTGTAGATTTTACTTTATATAAGAATTCATCATCAGTAAGAAGAGCAGAAGCAACTTTATGGCATGGAACATCAAATTGTTCTATAAAGTCAACAGAATCTACATCCCAGCAGGAGGCAAACCACATTATTTTTTTTGATTTACAGTATTTATCAATTTCGCAATAATCTTCGTAACTTAATTCTAATCCTAGTTTTAAATCTCTATTAGTACTGCCGTAATAATTAGGTCTGTATGTATCAAGTTCTTCAGGTGTATAGACTTTTGTAACTGTTCTCTTTTGAAATTTAACAGCATCACATCCGGCCATAACAGCTTCATCAATCATTTTTTTTGCTAAATCTATTGAACCGTTATGGTTTATTCCTATTTCTGCAATGATAAAGCATGGAAAATCATCGCCTACTGTTTTATTGCCAATAATTATATTATTTCTCAAAACAAGCTCCCGATATTGCTCTAATTTTTATATTTTCTATATAATTCGTCAATATTTGCTACTGTCTTTATTGAGTCAGCCTTACGCTCAATATTATCAGATAAAATTTCTGTATCTGATTCATCAGCAAAAGATTTTTTATCAAATTCTTTTAGAAGATTTATATGACTTGGGGTAGAACCAATAAGAAGAATTTTACCATCCATATCAATTGAATAAAGATAACGCTGCTGTCCGAGTGACATCGATTGAATTACAACAAACTGTTGATTTTGTTCTGATTTAGTTATTTTGCTAATTTTCTTTCTGTTTAGAAAATTAAGCTTTGTATAAACCCAGCCTGTAATATATATCAGCGCGATAACAAATATCATTGAAAGTACAAGATTCATAACACTTGGAATCCCGTAATCAGTTGACATTGATGCTCTCATTGCATCAGGCAGTGTTACTGCAACTGCAGTGTTATTTATCATCATTATAAAAACAAAAACAATAAGTAAGTTTTTTCTCATGCCTATATAAATCCCGTTAGACCTAAACACTATAATTCTTATATTTTACCACAAGAAAAATTTCTACTTCAAAAATATGAAATTATATAACACACTTTTAGTTTAAAGATTAATCTGCCGATACAAACATATAGTGTCAAATATAATTAATTCTTTGTTAAAAGGAAAAGATAATGTCTAATACGAGCATCCTATATCCTGCATTAATTTATAAAAACAACAAAACTAATGTGTTTGTTGCTAACTGTCTTATAAAAAATTTCATTGGCTATGGGCAAAGTGAAGAAGCAGCAATTACAAATTTGGAGAATATTTTAAATCGTTCTTCTAATGACTATCCAGTAAAAATAAAACCTGTTTACAAGTTTTTAACCAAGCTGATGTAATATAATCTAATCTGGTATCGCAATTGTAGCCGTTTAATACCATAAATAGTATAATGAAAGCTTCGCATTTGATTTAGTTCTTCTCATAAAAGCAAATAAATATTGTTTTTATTCGATAGAATCTCTATTTGAAATTGGCATTTAATCAACTTCTTAAAGAGTTTAAATTCACGTCATTGCCACTTTCGAAACAATTCACAGAATTGTTTTATTATGCAGAGATTATCACGAATTTTCCTGAACAGCTTATACAAGTATTAAATTTAGATTTTCACAAAACTTTAATGAAATATGGGGTAATTTCATATCAATTTTGGGTAGTTTACAAATATTGTAAGTGTGCAGGCAAAGTGTTTTGTCATCATTGTTATTCTCTAAATAACAATAAGAATACTTTACATTTTTTTGTTCCATTGTGCTCCCTCTGTAATTTTCATTTCTTATTCTATTTCCTCTATATATATAAACAATTTTATGTAAAAAATATTGCGTTTATATATACTTATTGTTAAGAATTGTAAACTTGTTTTTTACTTGACCAGCGTAAAACTGTATCAGATAATGATATTATGCTATCTGATACAGAAATTAAAGATATACTTTTTTCAAATAAAATTAAAAATATTTTTTTGCAATTTATTGATATAAATGGCAAGATAAAAACTTTAAACCTGCCGACTAAACAAATTGATGATATATTGCAAAATAAAATTATGTTTGATGGATCATCAATTAGCGGATTCAGAGTTAATGAAACAATGGATTTAAGATTATATCCGGATAAGTCAACTTTTTTAATCTTTCCTTTTAATTTTTCAAATTTACATAATTCTGCACGTTTTATTTGTGATATTCATAATTCTGACGGTACACCATTTGCAGGCTGCCCGCGTGCAAATCTTAAAAAACTTATAAAAAATACGCTTAACACAAAATACAGAATGAATATTGGACCGGAAATCGAATTTTTCTTATTTAAAATCGATAATAACAACAATATTTTACAATCAAAACAGGAATCAACCGGCTATTATGATGTAAATAGAAGCAATAAATATGATGAAGCACTTATAAATATTTTACTTGCTCTACAGAAAATGGAATTTGACATAGATGCACTTCATCACGAAGGAGCACCTTTTCAGCATGAAATAGATCTGGGCTATAATGATATTCTAAAAACAGCTGATAATATTATTACTTTCAAATTTGTAACTAAAATTATAGCTGATTATTTCGGATTCAAAGCATCGTTTATGCCCAAACCAATATACGGGCAAAATGGTTCAGGGTTACATCTTAATATTTCTCTGACAGATTCGAGAGGGAACAATTTATTTTTTGATGAATCTGATAAAAATAAACTTTCGGGATACGCCTATTCTTCTATTGGCGCCTTATTAAAAAACATAAAAGGAATAACGGCTGTTTTAAATCCTACAATTAACAGCTATAAAAGGCTTGTGAAAGATTATGAAGCGCCAATATATATAGTATGGTCAGCAGTTACAAGAAGTGCACTTATAAGAATCCCTTCAAACAAAGGCGCTTCAACAAGACTTGAGCTCAGGTCACCAGATGCAGCTGCCAACCCCTATCTTGCTTTTGCCGTTATACTGCAAACTTGTCTTGATGGTATAAGAAAAAATGTTGAGCCACCTGCACCTATTGAGAAGAATCTGTTTTTATTATCAGCTAATGAAATTAAACAACGAAAAATTAAATCGCTGCCCAGAAATCTATTTACATCATTAGAAGAATTCGAAAAGAGTATGGTATCAAAAACTGCACTGGGAGATTATATTTTTAATGAATTTTTGAACTCAAAAAGAATTGAGTGGAATGAATACAGAAAACAAGTTACACCATGGGAAATTGAAAAATATCTTGATGTTTAATGATTGTATTTATATATTATAATTTAATAGTGAATTATGGATAAATAATGGAGAATCTACATGGAAAGAGCAGACAGACAACATCCCGTTGAACAGGATCCACAGATAAGAAGAACAAATTTTGATGCTGTAGAAAGCAATTTTACGGATGAACAAGCTGCAAAAGAAGCTTCGAGATGTCTACACTGTAAAAATGCAAAATGTGTTCAGGGCTGTCCTGTAAATATACAAATTCCTGACTTTATTGCTGCAGTGAAAGGCGGTGATATAGAAAAGGCCGGTGTTATAATCAGAGAAACCAGCATGCTGCCTTCTGTCTGCGGTCGTGTTTGTCCTCAGGAACGCCAGTGCGAAGGCAACTGTATACTGGGTATAAAAAGTAAACCGGTAGCAATAGGTGCTCTAGAACGATATGTCGGCGATAAAACAGACGCAAAAACTGGTGAAATAAAAGATAACGGTAAAAAAGTTGCGATTGTTGGTTCCGGATGTGCTGGAATCACAGCAGCAGCAGATTTGAGAAAAGCAGGTTATGATGTTACTGTTTTTGAAGCGCTGCATGAACTGGGAGGTGTTTTAAGATACGGTATTCCTCCATTCAGACTTCCAAGAACAGTTCTGGATAGAGAAATAGACGGATTAAAAAATATTGGTGTTAAATTTGAAAAAAATGTCATAGTTGGCAAATCTATAACTATTAACCAGTTAAAAGATGATGGATTTGATGCTATTTTTCTGTGTTCAGGTGCCGGTTTACCTAAAATGATGCATATACCAGGTGAAAATCTTAACGGAGTATACAGTGCAAATGAGTTTTTAACAAGAGTTAATCTGATGCATGCCAATGAAGAATCAACTCCGACTCCTCTAAAAGTGGGTGAAAAAGTTGCGGTAATTGGCGGTGGTAATGTTGCTATGGATGCGGCAAGGACTGCAGTAAGAGTCGGTTATAAAGAAGTATTTATTGCCTATAGACGTACAGAAGCAGAACTTCCAGCAAGACTTGAAGAAATCAGGCATGCTAAAGAAGAAGGTGTTGTATTTAAGTTCTTGCATGCTCCGTCAGAAATAATCGGGCAGGATGGCTATGTAAAGGCGATGAAATTCGACATAATGGAGCTTGGTGCACCTGATGAATCAGGAAGAAGACGACCAGTTCCGACAGGTGAATCAGTTACAATTGAGCTTGATGCTATTATTGTTGCTCTGGGTACAGGCCCGAACCCTATCATACAATCTTCTGCTCAAAAAGAAGGTTTGAACTTAGAAACCAATAATAAAGGCTATATTATAGTTGATAAAGATACGGGTGAAACATCTATCCCGAGTGTTTATGCAGGCGGTGACGTTGCCCCTACAGGTGAATCCAATGCTATCAATGCAATGGGAGCAGGGAAACGGGCAGCAAAAGCTATTGATGAATATCTTAAGACAGCAAAGTAATTTATTTTAACTTAAGATTAAGTTTGATATCATAAAAAAATAACTCCGGTTTTCGGAGTTATTTTTTTATTAAAGGATTATTAAGCAATTTCTTCGTGTGTTTCTGTTTCGGTTTCAGTTTGTTTTTGCGGAAGTTTAATAAGTTCTGCAACATTATCTCTTTTCTTCACCATTTCTGCTGTTACTGTAAACTCGTGAACATTTTCATGTGAAGGAACTTCGTACATAATGTTGAGCATAAGCTCTTCAACAATAGAGCGCAGAGCACGCGCGCCGGTTTTACGTTTGATTGCTTCTTTTGCAATCAAATCAATAGCCTCAGGCTCAAATTTAAGCTCAACATTATCCATTTTTAAAAGGCATTGATACTGCTTGATAATAGCATTCTTAGGTTCAGTTAAAATCATTTTTAATGTTGCTTCATCGAGCTGGTCAAGTACCGCATATATCGGAACACGTCCGATAAATTCAGGAATTAAACCAAATTTCAGCAAATCTTCTGGCTGTAATTTTTTGAGCATTTTTTGTGCGGCAATTTCTTTTTCAGCAGCCGTAGCAGGTGCTTTGGCACCAAAACCTAGAGAAGTACCTTCGCCGGCTCTTCTCTCAACAATTTTATCCAGTCCAACAAATGCACCGCCTACAATAAACAAAATATTCTTTGTATCAATCTGTATAAATTCCTGATGAGGATGCTTCCTGCCGCCCTGTGGAGGCACATTTGCAACAGTACCTTCTATCATTTTTAAAAGTGCCTGTTGTACGCCTTCTCCTGAAACGTCTCTTGTTATGCTCGGGTTTTCTGATTTTCTTGCTATTTTATCGATTTCGTCAATATAGATAATACCTCTTTCAGCTTTTTGCGCATCGAAATCAGCACTCTGATACAGCCTGAGCAAGATATTCTCTACATCATCACCAACATAACCTGCTTCTGTTAATGTTGTTGCATCAGCAACTGCAAAAGGTACATCCAGCATTTTTGCCAGAGTTTGTGCGAGCAGAGTTTTACCGGAACCTGTAGGACCTACAAGAAGTATATTGCTCTTTTGTATTTCAATACCTGTAGAGTCCTTTTCTGTTGTATTATGGGCAATTCTTTTGTAATGATTATAAACAGCAACAGAAAGCACTTTTTTAGCATCATCCTGTCCGACTATATGCTGATCAAGATATGCCTTAATTTCATGGGGTTTGGGAACAGATGAAATATCAGCATCTTTATGCTCTTCTTTTTCACCCTTTTCTTTGTTTTCAAAAAATTCTTCATCCAAAATTTCGTTGCATAATTCAACGCATTCATCGCAAATATATACTTCAGGACCGGCAATAAGTTTTTTTACCTGATCTTGAGTTTTTCCGCAAAATGAACATTTTAGACGGCTGTCATCATGTTTAACCATTACATTTCTCCTATTTTTTGCCGGATAATCTATTCGGCTTTCGGATGTTTATCCATAGAAATAACTTTATCAATCATACCGTACTCAAGAGCTTCTTCGGGTGTCATAATATAGTCTCTGTCAGTATCTTTTTCAATTTTTTTAATAGATTGTCCGGTATTAGCAGCTAAAATTTCATTCAATGCTTTTTTGATTCTTAAAATTTCAGCAGCTTGAATTTCGATATCCGTTGCCTGACCTTGAGCACCACCTAAAGGTTGGTGAATAAGCACTCTTGAATGCGGCAGCGCAAGTCTTTTGCCTTTTGTTCCGGATGAAAGCAAAAATGCACCCATAGATGCAGCCTGCCCGAGACATATAGTGGATACATCAGAGCGAATGTGCTGCATTGTATCATAGATTGCAAAACCAGCAGTCACACTGCCACCTGGTGAATTGATATAGAGCATAATGTCTTTTTCCGGATTTTCTGAATCCAAAAGAAGCATCTGAGCTACTACCAAATTTGCTACCATGTCATCAATCGGTGTTCCCAAAAAGATGATTCTTTCTCTAAGTAATCTTGAAAATATATCAAATGCACGTTCTCCACGGCTTGATTGTTCTACTACTGTTGGTACAAAGCTCATATTGTTGCCCTTTCGTTTTCTGTTTGTTAATACTAATTACTATTATTATAATCTACTTTTTTGCTTCTGCAACGAACTCAATCTTGTTGTTATCCAGCAGGAATCTTGTAACTTTTTGTGTTAACGCTTGTTGTGTTAATGACTGAATCATTACAGGATTTTTTGATATTTCTTTAAATATAGTACCTTTGTCAGTCTGATACATCGTAGCCAGTTCACCTAATTTTTGTTCCAAATCCTGTGGTGTAACCTGAATATTTTCAAGTAGTGCAATTTCAGACATCATTAATGAGTTTTTAATTCTGTTCAATGCTTCAGCTTTTAATTCTTCATCAATTTTTTCGGGACCGTCTTTTTTCAAAACATCAGCCCAGTTTGCACCGGATTGCGCAACTTTTTGTTTAAAATCAGCAATAAGTGCCTGCTTTTCTCTTTCAATCATTGTTGGTTGCACATCAACAGACATTTTTGACAGTATAGCTTCAAAAAGTTTTTGTGCACTTCTCTTGTCGTTTTCTACTTTAGCTGTGTCATCAAGATACTTCTGAATATCAGCTTTTAATTCATCAACGGTTTTAAAATTACCTACTTTTTTAGCAAGTTCGTCATTTAATTCAGGCTTAACTTTTTCTTTGATTTCATTGATTTTAATTTTAAATTGCGCAGGTTTTCCGTTTAATTTTTCATCATGGTAATTTTCCGGGAAAGTTACGTCAATTGTAAATTCTTCATCCTTTTTGTGTCCAACAAGCTGCTCAGCAAAACCAGGTATAAAATTGCTGTGTTCTAAATCAAGCATATAATTTTTTGCAGCCCCGCCTTTAATAAGTTCGCCGTCAACACTGCCCTCAAAATCCATCATTACAACGTCTTTATCTGTTGTTACTCTGTCATCAGCTGTTTTAAGTGTTGTGAATTTTTCCAATAAATCACCAATTTCTTTATCCATAGCATTATCTGGTGTTTTGTATTCTTCAACCTGTATATTTAAATCTTTATACTGTTCAAATTTTACTTCAGGTTTCAATTCAACTTTAGCTACTACTGTAACTGGCTTCCCTATTTCAAAATTATATGATTCAACAGCTGGTTCAGTTATAACAGTTAAATTATTATCTTTAATTGCTGTTGAAAAAGCATTTGGCAATAAATATTCCAAAACATCGTGTTTAATTGTTTCTGCACCAATATTTTTTTCTAAAATAGCTCTCGGCGCTTTACCTTTTCTAAAACCAGGTATATTTACTCTTTGAGCTAATCTTTTACAAGCTTTATTATATTCTTTTTCTGCTGTGTCAGCATCAATTTCTATATCAAGTTTTACAATATTGTTTTCTAATTTTTCGACTGTAGTTTTCATTTTAATTATCCTTATTACTATTTTACGACATATTTTCCTAATCTATAGGATAATTATATTATAAAAGTATTAGAAATAAAGTGTTTAGCAGAAATTTAGTATTAATAAAGTAGACAAAATATAATATATAGACAAAAGACTCCAATAACTATGGAGTCTTTTGAGTTGAAATAAATAAATATTATTTACTTAATATTTGAATATGTCCACGCATCCATATTCGGTGCTTCTTTTTGGGAAGGATCAACCGTCATATCTGATGCATTTGTATTCAAGCCGCCTTCTTTTGGACTTTCGTGAGCAATAGGTTTGTAGATTCTGTTAAAGTATTCTATAACCATTCTGTCAGAGTTAAAGTAAGCTTCTGATGTTCTGACAGCTTGTCTCATCATTCTTGCCCATTCCATTTTGTTGTCATAGTATGTCGGAATGATTTGATTTTCAATAATATCCATTATGCAGTCATGGTCTTTCCAGTGACGTTCTTCCCATGGAATATCGTCATCCAGGCCCGGGTATTCTACAGTATAACCGTTGATTCCCGGGAATGTACCTTCTACGGTCCAACCGTCAAAGATAGAAAGGTGAACAGCGCCGTTTGCGTTAGCAGACATGCCAGATGTACCTGACGCTTCAAGCGGTCTAATCGGTGTATTTAACCAAACATCAGTAGCTCTTTTCAGTTTTCCGCTCAATTCAAGTTCATATCCGGCAAGAACAGCTACGTTTTTGATATTGTATGATTTGTGCAAAATGTTGTTAAACATTTCACGCCCCATTGCATCATCCGGATGGAATTTACCTGCAAAAATCAACTGTACTTTGTTTGCATTTAACAATTTTAGGATTCTGTCCATGTCCATAAAGATAAGCCAAGCACGTTTGTAATCAGCAAATCTTCTTGCCCATGTGATTGTTAAAACATTCGGGTCAAATCTCTTACCTGTTGTGTTAGCAATATAGCTGAACACTTCTTTTTTCATTTCTACTTTTGCATCTAAAAGATCCTGCAGTGTTTTTGCATTTTTGATTCTTTCATCCTGCCAGTAGTGAAGATTTACAGCGTTAGTGATTGCACGAATCGGGCATCTTCCTTCAACCCAGTTCCACATTTTGTTTGCAACAAGCCCGTGAAGCTGTGATACAGCATTTGCAATACGGCTCATTCTGAGTGCAGCAACTGTTAATGAGAAATGTTCACCACCAAGTTCCACAGCTCTTTCTCTTGAACAACCTGCAAAGAAACCGCCTTCCATAAGAGTATCTACCCAGTGAACCTCATTACCGGCAGCAACCGGAGTGTGAGTAGTAAATACAACCTGTCTTTTTGTCTTTTCAAGGTCGCCGTTATTTTGCTGTAAAAGTTCAAACGCTGCAGGAAGAGCATGACCTTCGTTCATATGTACGCACTCAAAATCGTATTTGATTGCCTGAAGCAGTCTTATACCGCCTACACCTAGAATAGTTTCCTGAGCAATTCTGATTTTTTCATTTCCGTCATACAGTTTATGAGATATTGAACGAGCCCATTCGGAGTTTTCTTCAATATCTGTTGTTAAAAGGTAAACAGGACATGAGCCGAATAAATCCGGATCTACTCTGTATGCTTTTACAATAACATCTTCTCCAAAAACTTTTACAGTCACTTGTGCATCTACATCCTGTAAAAAGTCGTAGTGCTTTCTTATATATGCAACATCAACGTTGCCTTCTTCGTTAATTCTCTGATTGTAGTAGCCATAAGACCACAACATTGTGACACCGACCATTGGAAGCTGCAGATAACCTGCAGAGAGCATGTGAGAGCCTGCCAAAAATCCCAATCCTCCTGAGTATGTGCTCAAAGATTGGTCTAATGCTATTTCCATTGAAAAATATGCTACTTTAGGTAATCCCATAATTCTCCTTTGTATTAATTACTAATCTACCACATGCACAAAGTGCTATATTTTTATAACAATAACATAGCACAAATGCAATAATAAAATTAGTATTATTTACAACTTGTTTTAAACGGTACAATATCAACAGGAAAAGTAGAACAGCTGTCTACTCTATAGACCACCAGATTAACAGGCTTATCTAAATCAGCATCTTCTATACATTCAAAAAAATTCTTTACATTGTCAATTTTACATCCGTTAACTTTTAAAATTCTATCACCAGGTTCTAGTCCTGCATTAAAAGCAGGAGTATAGTCAAGAACCTCAATTATTTTTACTCTGCCTTTAAAATCTTTTACATATAGACCAAGAGGCGATGAGGCTTCTATAGTTTCATTAAGAATCCTTTTTTCCTCATAAATATTATGAATTTTCTTAAAATTTATATTTAAAATAAGGCATATTACAAGTAATATGCCCATAAATAGTCTTATCATTTCCATTTTAAGTTTTTAGATTACTAATTTTGAAAAATCGGCAATTTTATTAAATTTTTTCTTTATTGAATAAAGCAATGCCAGTCTGTTTTCTTTGACCTTTTCGTCTTTATCCATGACAAGAACCTTATCAAAAAACTCATCAATTGCTTCTTTAGCATTGAATAGCTTTTTATAGAGCTCTTCGTAATCTAATGTATCTTCTTCAATGAAGTTTGTATATTCCATAAGCTTCGATTCCTGAGGAGTATTAAACAATGTACTGTCAGGTAATTGCACTGTTTTATAATCTTTTGTAATTCTAATTATTCTGTTTGCGGCTTCATTCAATGCGGCAAAATCAGAAGAATTGATTTTTTGAGAAAGAAATTCAACTCTCTTTGCAAAGTCATTTAAATCAGATAATGCGTTCTTGTTCACTATACAGGCATCTACAACATCGTGTCTGTATTTTTCTGTATAGAAAATGCTTAATCTGTTTTCAAAGAAGATTTTAACTTCATTAAACAATGTTTCTTTGTCTTTAATTTCAACAGGCATTAAATCAATTGATTGTTTGATTAAATCTTCTAAATCAATATCAAGGTTCTTTTGAATAACAGTTTTTATTATTCCGAGAGTAGCTCTTCTTACACCTAGAGGGTCAGCAGAACCTGTAGGCTTTTTGCCTTCTGCAAACACAGCAACGATTGTATCAGTTTTATCTGCTATACCCACAATCTGACCTTCTATTGATTCAGCAAGTTCAGAATCAGCTCCGAGCGGATAATAATGTTCTTTTATACCTTTTACAACTTCAGGCTTTTCACCTGCATTAAATGCATAGTCCGAGCCTATAAACCCTTGCAGTTCAGTGAATTCAAATACAAGGCTGGTTACAAGGTCAGCTTTACATAAAAGTGCAGTTCTTTTTATTGTTTCTAAAGGAGCATTAAGCTTTTCTGCAAGACATTCTGATAGCTTGATTATTCGTTGTGTTTTGTCATACATTGAGCCCATCCCTTTTTGGAATGTTATGCCTTTTAATTTTTCTACATAATTTTCAAAAGGAATTTTTGTGTCTTCGTTAAAGAAGAAGATAGCATCGTCCAATCTTGCCACAACTACTCTTTCATTACCTGCCTTAATATTTTCAAAATTATTGCCGATATAGTTTGTGATTGTAATAAAGCTGTTTAAGAGTTTACCGTCTTTGTAGAGAGGAAAATATCTTTGATGGACTGCCATTACAGTGACGGTAACTTTTTCAGGAATATCAAGGTATTTTTTATCAAAATTACAAATAACAGGAACAGGCCATTCACAGATATTTGTAACTTCTTCTAAAAGTCCGTCTTCCATATATACTTCTGCACCTATTTTTGCAGCTTCTTTTTTTGAGGATTCTATAATTATATTCTTGCGTTTTTGAGAATCAACTACTACATTATTATCGAAAAGCGCCTGCTCGTAGCTGTCCGGATTTTTAATTTCTACTTTATCAGATTTGAACCTGTGACCCCTTGAGTATCTTGTTGATTCTACATCAGCGATTTTGATTTTTAATTCATCATTGTTTAGCAGGGAAACTACCCATCTTACTGGTCTTTGGAATTTTACATCCAAATCAGCCCATCTCATAAAATACGGACCCTGCATTTTTAAAACTATTTTTTCTATATTTTCTTGCAGTATATCTTTTATTGATTTACCTTTTTGTTCAACTTTTGCCCATACATAATTATCTTCTTTGTACAGCGCAGACTCTTCTACTCCGTTTTTCTTGGCAAATCCCTGTCCTGCTTTTGTCAAATTTCCGTTCTCATCGTATGCAATACTTAAAATCGGACCTTTTATTGTTTTGACAGTGTCCGGCTGTTTTTCTTCAAAGCCTTCGAGTATTAAGGTAAGTCGTCTCGGTGTTGAATAAGATTTTATTTCTGTAAAATCAATTTGGTTTTCTGTTAATAATTTTTCAAAACTTGATTTTAACTGTGCAACACCTGTATTTACAAATTTATAAGGTAATTCTTCTGTTCCGATTTCTAACAAATATTTATTCATACGAATTTATTCCTCAACAGTATTATGTATGGCAATAATTATAATACAAACACATTATGTATTTCATAAATTTTTTAATGCTATAATATCAGCAGTGGGAGAAATATCATGGAAAATAAACGCTGGTATGATAAAGAGCCAACACTAAGTCTGGCGATAAGCCTTATTAAAAATTCTAATCCTAATACACAAAAAAGATGTGCCGAGTTTATAAAAACTAAGGCTGAAGATCATGGTGTTACACTAAAAAATAATCTACTTGGCGCTTTTAATTATGTTTTAAACAGATGGTATGACTCATCAGAAGAACTATCACTAGCTTTTGATTATTTAAAAGCCGCAGATGATGAAACAAGAAAACAAATTGCTATCGAGATAATTGCATTTCTTGAAAAAGCTGAAACTTATTAATTATGAAGAGAAAAATTATTTTATTTTTATTTACATTAATTTTACCTGCAATATTTTGCCAGCAGGCTTTTGCCATGAAAATAGGTATTGTTGATGGCGCATCACAAGTTTCTATAGGAACGAGCAAAGAAGCCGAATTAATTAGTCCCTTGCATAATAAGTCTTTTTATAAATTGAAACCAATGAAAGCTTATCCTTTTAAAGCAACTGGCCGAACTATCTCTATAGAATTATCTGGCCAGTGGTTTAATTTAAATATTTCAAGAATAGTAATAAAACCGGCTGAAAAAGGTTTCGTATCAACAAAAAGACGCTGGTACAGAGGTGAATTTATTATTGAAAACAGAGGCGGTGAGCTGGTAGTTGTAAATAATATTCCGCTGGAAGATTATATGCTGGGAGTAGTTCCATCGGAAATGCCATCTAAATGGAATTATGAAGCATTAAAAGCTCAAGCTATTGCGGCTAGAAGCTATGCTATCGCTAATAGAGGTAAAAGAGCTGCACGTGGATATGATCTTAAAGATACACCGGAAGATCAAGCTTACGGAGGTGCCTCGGCTGAAACTGCAACTACAAACAGTGCTGTTCTTGAAACAAAAGGTATTGTAATTACTTATAATCAAAAAGTTATACCTGCATATTATTCCGCATCTGCAGGCGGGCATACAAAAAATGCGGGTGCAGTTTGGAATAAAGATTTACCTTATTTAAAATCAGTTCCTTCTTTTGATGACGGTATTAAAAAGAACGGGCATGGACTCGGTATGAGTCAGCATGGTGCAAACAATCTTGCAAATCAGGGTTACAATGCGTATCAAATCTTAACTTATTATTACAATAACGTGAAGTTTGGTCGTTTAGATCCGTCGTGGGTTTTATAAATTCTTTCCTTACAAACCTTTATATCACTGCATTTTAACAGTTACTACTCTCGTAAAACAAGTAATAATTTAAAATTTGTTTAATTTTTATATTAAAAATGCTTGCTAAAATGCCAAAAATAGATATAATAGACTTTGTTAACAAAAAGGAGGTTCTTATGAACAAAGAAGAATTAGTAAAAGAAGTTGCAAAAAAAGCTAAAGTTTCAC
>CALUVO010000018.1 GCA_944324245.1 Candidatus Gastranaerophilales bacterium
AGTAAAATATCGGG
The DNA here is from genome assembly GCA_944324245.1 of Candidatus Gastranaerophilales bacterium. GTDB lineage: Bacteria > Cyanobacteriota > Vampirovibrionia > Gastranaerophilales > Gastranaerophilaceae > Limenecus. Next base: position 15 of record CALUVO010000018.1, read on the forward strand.
ACACTCTGCCGAACAAGCAAGACGAAATGTCTTGTTTGAGAGAGGAAGCAGCGAAGCTGCGCTAGTCCCAATAAATTTGAAAATTGAATATAGTAAAATATCGGGACACTCTGCCGAACAAACAAGACTAAATGTCTTGTTTGAGAGAGGAAGCAGCGAAGCTGCGCTAGTCCCAATAAATTTGAAAATTGAATATAGTAAAATATCGGGACGTAGCGCAGCTTGGTAGCGCACTACCTTGGGGTGGTAGGGGTCGCAGGTTCAAATCCTGTCGTTCCGATATTTTTTTGTGTTTACAAAAATTTTATGAACAGGATTACATCCTGTCACAACACACCAAAGATTACGCTTACGCTATCTTTGCGCGGTTCTGTGAAGTGTCGAGCGGGAAGAAAATCCAAGAAGTAGTCGAAGTCAGTTGTCTATATGAAAAATACTTCATAAAATTATATTGACTTAGAGCAAACTCTCAATGTTAATATATACATTGTCATACAAAATCGCTTAAGACTAAATAATGATTACACATCTGAATGTAGCCGCACCAAGCAATAATACAAATTATAGAAAGATAAAACAACCTGCCGTTCCTACAGCACAGCAGGTAAATGAAATGCTAAAAAATCTTGATAAACACACTCTTGCCATATACAAAAACGGTCAAATACATTATTACAACCAGAGAAACCTGAAACCTGTTTTTCTGGCATTAAAAGATTTTAATAACGACTTTAAAGACTGCTATATTGTAGACAGAAGAATAAGCAAGGCTTCTGCAATTCTGTTTGCGTACGGAAATGCAAAAAATATCACAACTCCGATAATGACAAAGTCTGCACAGGAATTTTTTATAAAACAAGGTATAAACTGCAAAGCAGATCAAATAACAGACAGTGTATTAGACAAAAATTCAAAGATAAAATGTCCTTTAGAAAAATCCGTTCTAAATACAGACAATCCTTATGAAGGATATCAGATTTTGAAACAAAAAGTTTTCCCAAAAGGCATTGAATACGAAAAACAGTTTTATAAGAACGGCATGTCACCTGAGGAATATAAAATACTGGATAAAAAGCTTAATCTGCTTTATTTAAATACAAGAAAAAATTCTGCATTAAATTTTAAAGGACGCCTATATGATGCAACAGCCTTTATTCAGGCTCATACTCTTTTAAACAGGGGGCTGACAAATATTGGCGGCTGTGCAATCCCTAATGCGATTATGTCTAATACAAAAGAAGAGGCGCTTGAGAGAATAGGAATGTCTACACTCAGTGTGACTTTTGCCTTTATAATGCCATTGTTTCTTTTACCAAAATACAACAAATTCTTTTTGTCTAAAAACAGTATCGTAAAAAACTTTGCAAACAATGAAAAGAAAATTATCCAGGTTTCAAAAGAATATCTGACAAAAGATACCCAAACAATGATAAAAGGCATAAGAGAATCGGCAAAGCAACTGAAAGCGGAAGCTGATTTTGAAAATATACTACAAAGATTTAAAGGTAAAGAACAAGATTTAAAAACGAAGCTTTTAAAAGCACATGAACAGATATTACGTTCCGATTTTATCTCCACGGGACTTTTGATGGGCAGTATCCCGTGGATTGCAACAGGAATCACCGAATACAAAACCGGACGAAAAGGTTTTTCAGCAACCTTTAATATGCTTGAAGAAAAAGAAATATCAAAAAAAGAACATAGAAAAAGTAAATTGAAACGTCTTGCCGGCACACTTGCATTTGCCTTCATTCCCGGTATTCTACTATCAAAAGTTGTGACAAACGGACTAAGTTCGACAACAGCAAACATAATAAAAAATAATGCTCAAAATTTTAACTACACTTCCGGCGTAAGTATGTCAAAAACAGTTAATGCTATGAAGTGGGCATTTACAGGCTTTTTGGCAAAGCTGCCTTCTTCCCGTGACAAATACGAATTAAGAGACAGAACAGCAAGAGAAGGAGCCACTTTTGTAATGTTTTTCGGCGGGGATTTTTTAATAAACAACATTTTAGGCAGACTCTCCGACCGTTTTTTAGGTACAAAGATTATGAATACAGATAAGTATAAAGGTCAAAAAATAGGTTTTCTAAAAAGCTTTTTGCTGCCGACAAGACGTTTCAGGAAACTGGATAACATGAAAAATGTTTCTCCGGATGTAATTAAGAAAACAAAAAATATTGGAGCAATTTTATACTGGGTATCTTTAATCACGAATATGGCAGTACTCGGTTTTACAGTTCCGCATTTTTTAAACAAAATGCTCAGACACTCCGTTGAAAAAGACAAATCAAGAAATATTATTTTTAAAAAGAAAAACACTGAATTTGATTTATATAAGAATATAGAAAGCTTAATAAAAACAAATAAATTTTAGACAGCTTTTTCTTCCGGTTTAGTATTGTTCATAGGGTTCCAGGTGTCTTTCAGATTATTTTTTATAAGATTCTGGTAAAAATTCTCTTTATAATCTAAAATATCAAGCTGCGTTTGTAATTCTTTCATTTGAGACAGCGCTTTATCTTTTGTAGCACGAATAATTTCATACCTCTCCTGTATGGTGGAATCACCTATAATACACAAATCAATATAACGCTTGATTGATTTATTTTCCGTACCTACAGAACGCAGGCATTTTACGATTTTTACCCACTCAAGATCACTGTCAGAAAAGAGTCTTATATTATTTTCATTTCTTTTTACAAAAGGAAAGAATCCGCATTTTGCCCAGAAGCGGATTGTGTGCTCCGATACGTCCATTTTTTCTGCAACTTCTTTAACTGTATACATATTTCATCTCCAATCTATATAGTATTTTAGCACAAAAGATTAGAGCAGCTCTAAAGCAACATCAACAATTATAAACTGGACACACTAAATAAACTTGGATTAAAATTGGGTTAATATTGAATCTGGAGTATATCAAATGTTATTTTATGCGGATTTACACATACATTCCAAATATTCAAGAGCCACCAGCAAAAACTGCAACCTTGAAGAACTCGCCGTATGGGCACAGAAAAAAGGATTGAGTGTTATTTCTACGGGCGATTTTACACATCCTGCATGGTTTAATGAAATTAAAGAAAAACTCGTACCCGCAGGAAACGGTGTATACAGACTGCGTCCGGATATAGAAAAACAAATTTTAACCCCTGAAAAGCCTGTATATTTTATACTTTCCGTTGAAATTTCCACAATATATAAAAAAGGAGACAAAACAAGAAAAGTTCATCATGTTGTTTTTTCTCCTGATATGGAAACAGCACAAAATTTCAGACAGAAACTTGGTGCAATAGGAAATATAAACTCTGACGGCAGACCGATACTCGGATTGGATTCAAGAAACCTTCTGGAAACAGTTCTTGAATCAGGAGAAGGAAGTTTTATAATCCCTGCACATATTTGGACCCCATGGTTTTCTGTTCTGGGTTCAAAATCGGGATTTGATTCCATTGATGAATGCTATGAAGATTTGTCAGACCATATTTTTGCGGTTGAAACAGGACTTTCATCTGATCCTGAGATGAACTGGCATGTTTCAAGTCTTGATAAATACAGACTTGTTTCAAATTCTGATGCGCATTCTCCGTCGAAACTGGCAAGAGAAGCCACGATATTTGATACAGAGCCTGACTATTTTAGTATGATGAATGCACTAAAAACGGGCAGAGGATATGTAGGAACTGTAGAATTCTTCCCTGAAGAAGGAAAATACCATGATGACGGGCACAGAAAATGCAACATTTGCCTTACACCCTCCGAGACTAAAAAGCTAAACGGAATCTGTCCCGTATGCGGGAAGCCTCTTACAATAGGTGTAGCAAACAGAGTATATGAGCTTTCTGACAAACAAGGACAGGTTACACCGCCTGCTACTGCAGGAAAAGTGGTAAGTCTTGTTCCACTGCCGGAAATTCTTTCTGAAATAATGCAGGTTGGCTCTGCAAGTAAATCAGTGTCTTTTGAATATGAAAATTTAATACACAAACTGGGTTCTGAACTTTCAATTCTTACAAGTATACCTGTCGAAGAAATAGAAAAAGTTCATTCTCCTTTATTAGCAGAAGCAATTTCAAGACTAAGAAAAGGAGAAGTTATAAGACAATCTGGATATGACGGAGAATACGGCATAATAAAACTATTCAATGATGATGAAATTGTAAAAAAAAACTCCGTTAATTTAAAACTCAATATAGATATTCCGAATACACCAGAAATAGAAACTGCCAATACTAAAAATTCATTAAATACTAAAGAGTATTCTCTAAATAATTTGAGTAAAGTAAGCTCCAATCCGGCAAATACACAGAATACAGAGACGACAAAGACAGCAAAACTGGATGAATACCAGTATGCAGCAGTTGAAAACACAGCTAAAAAGCTGCTGATAACAGCAGGACCCGGATCCGGTAAGACAACTGTACTTACACAACGCATAGCTTATTTAAATAAAGAAAAGAATATACCGGCAAAAAGCTGTCTGGCGATAACTTTTACAAGAAAAGCAGCACAAGAACTAAAAGACAGACTTGCCATACTTCTTGAGAATAAACAGACAGAAGCAATTAGTATAAATACATTCCATTCGTTATGTTTTTCGATATTAAAAGAAAATTACAGTCTTGCCGGACTGACTGAAGATTTTCAGGTTATATCGGAAGAGGAAAAAGCTTTATATAATAACCTCCCTGATAATATGTTATGCTTTGACGATTTAATCAAATTAACAATAAAACTTTTCGATAATCATCCTGATGTTCTTTCAGCATATAGAACAAAATTTAAATATATTTCTGTCGATGAATATCAGGATATTGATGAACAGCAGTATAAACTTATAAAAATGCTTGCAACTGATGATACAAATATGTGCGTCATAGGAGACCCTAATCAGGCAATATACGGTTTTAGAGGAGGAGACGCTAAATTTTTCAACAATTTTACAAATGATTATTCTGATGTTGTGACTATCAATTTGAAAAACAACTACAGGAGTACAAAAGACATAGTAAACGCTTCAAATCAAATGATAGAGTCGTTCAACACAATTTCAAAAGGCATTTCCGTAAATAATAAAATCACAATCCATACAGCTCCCACAGAAAAATCAGAAGCGGAATTTATAGTAAACACAATCGAAAATTTAATAGGCGGGCACAATCTCTTTTCAATAGATACTGACAGGACAGACGGTCAAAGCTGCGAATTTTCATTTGGGGATATTGCGATTCTATACAGAACATCTCTGCAGCTAAAGCCGATAGAAGAAGCTCTTACAAGATCAGGGATGCCGTTTGTAAAACTATCCGATGATTTGTTATGCACGAAAAAAGAAGTAAGAAATTTGTTAAAAAAACTCAATGACAATAAAGATATGTGTGAGCAGCTAAAACATCTGAAAAATGATTTTGAAAACAAAATAGATTCTTTTATCTGGGAATATTTAGAAAAACTTGCACTTGAATATAAAAATAAAAATGATTTTATACACGAAGTATCATTGTTGAAAGAATCAGATACAATTGATTCACGTGCGGACAGAATTTCTTTAATGACTTTGCATTCTTCGAAAGGATTGGAATTCAACTGTGTATTTATAGCCGGTCTTGAAAACGGATTGATACCTTTATACAAAGCCGAAATAGAAAAAGAAATCAAAGAAGAAAGACGACTTTTATACGTAGGCATGACACGAGCAAAACAGCTTCTGTTTTTAACAAGAGCAAAAAAAAGACACATATTCGGAAAAACAGAAAGTAGAGAGATTTCACCTTTCTTAGAAAAAATAGAACGTGACCTGCTAAAGCTTACAAATTTTGATAAAGAATATAAAAAGACCGAAAATGATAATGTAAATCAGCTCAGTTTATTTTGAAAAAATAATGAATAGTTTATATGCTATAATTTTGCAAAAGGAGATTATATGAAAAAAGTAATCATTGTACTTTTTTTGATGACAGCATTTTCACTCACTGCATTTGCTGCAAAATATAAAGTTAATACAAGCGGAAAAGTTACTTCCCCTTCAGGCAGCGTGCAGCAAAACAGTGTTTTAAATACACAGACGAATTTATACAACAATTATTATGCACCGCAGTATGTAAATTCACAAAAAGTACTGGCTGGACAGGTCGGAACAATAGACATTGTCATGGATTACTCAGGAAGTATGCTCTACTGGATACAGGAAGCTCAGAAAACAATGACGCAAATCATTGCCCAGCTGCCGCCATCTACACGTATCGGTTTCAGGGTATTCGGACAAAACGGCGGGAACAATCCGTATAAACCAAACCTTGCTAAAGTAAAAGAGATTATTAAAACAGCAAACGGAAAATATAAAGTAGCAACAAAAAGTGATGATTATCTCGGCTCGACATCAGGTTCCTGCAATGCAACAGCACAAGCTGCACCGGTTTTGCAAAACAACACTCAAGCACTTGTAACAGGTATGAATTCCTTTTCATTAGGCGGCTCAACACCTCTGACTTACGGTCTATATCAGGCGGTTGAGCAAGATTTTTCAGGAATGCCTGCAAATTTTGCAAAGAAAATAGTACTTATTACAGACGGCGGCGAAAACTGCGGGGGGGATCCTTGCGCCTTTGCCAGAGAATTGATAAAGAAACGTAATGATATACATATTGATGTTGTACTTGTATCATCATCTTCTCAGGAACTAAGATGTCTTTCTGACATAACGGGCGGAAAAATGTATACAACAAACGATGTATCAAGTTTTTCAAATGTGTTGATACAATCTATGCAGACACCGCCGGATGCTGTACAAACAGCACCGCAGCAAAAACCGCAACAAAATTATGAATATGTGGATTTTTAATCAAATAACAACATACAGACTTACCGGCACTCAATCAGCTAGTATAAGTTAACTTCAAAATTGCCGCCTGTCATTTTAACGGATAATCTTAATGTCTGATTTTTATACCCAGCAGGAGGGGTTTTGTAGGTCGGAGTATTCATCATTGCAGAATAGACAGCATCATTGAGACTGTCATTTATTGACTGCTGTGAAAAAGCTCGATTTATCAAATTTCCTGAAGCATCAAGTTTAAAAGAAACTACACAGGAGCCGTCACCTACAACAGCAGTGAAATCTATATTTGATGCAATTTTATTTCGTAAACCGATTTTATAATTTGCATATTCCTGCTGCATAGCTGCTGTATTAACCACAGGTTTAGAGGCAGATTTTAAAGCAGGTTTAGACACAGTTTTTGTCTGCTGCACGGGTGCAGTTTTGACTGGTGTTTGTGTTTTTACAGTTGCAGCCTTTTTTGCTGCTGTTTTGGGAGCTGCTGTACTTGTGGTTTTCTTTGTGGTTGAAGTTTTCTTTGTCTGAGATGTGTTCGATTTTTTTACCTGTGAAGATGAAGTCTTCTTAACAGGAGTGTATGAGGGCTTATACACAACAGCAGATTTTTTTACCGGAGTTACAATTTGATTTTTTACATTGTTGTATGTATCAATAACTTTTGACACAATAGGCGCCTGTTTAGTTTGCCTCGTTTCGACCGTTTTTGGAGATGTCTGCGCAATCTTTCTTTCAATCCAAATTTCATCTATTGTCGGTATCTTTGTGTTCAATGCTTTTTTGTTTACAGGCTTAGATTCTTGTTGTTCCTGTTTATCAGAACCATTACCGATAAAAAAGAGAAAAACAAAAGAAAATAAAATACAAATTGTAAATATTATTAATGATTTATTATCAAATCTCCTTGCCGCAGCAGGTCTGACATTCGGTCTGTATGAATAATTATTACTGTTTACAGACTGCTGATTAGGTGCTGGATTTTGCGTATCGTTATTTACATCGGGAATATACAAAAAAGTATCATTGCCACAGTCACAATAATCCGGCTTTTGATTTAAAAAAATTTTACCGCATTCACTGCATTTATACATCATTAATTCCTTACTGTTTCTATATCTTTAAAATCTGCCGGTGTACTGTATTTTGTGGATGAAGAAATTTTCCAGCCGCCTTCCACTGTGGTGCTGATTCTGTTAGAACCTTCCGGAAAATTTAAAATTGATTTTCCCTGATAGCTTCTTATTACAGGTGCAATATACTGAATAGCATATGGGGTGAAAGAAGGATTTGTAGACCACGTCTGGATATTCATGACTTTCCCGTATTTATCAACATCAAAACTAAATTTAAAAACAGTGCCCTGAGGAACAATAGGAAGTCTTACATCCTGCATAATTTTATTTTGTAAATCCGAACGCCACTTGTTCCATCTTATAAGCTCTAACTGTTCTGCTTCCTGTTGCTCTTTAGCAATCTGAACAGAAGTTTTTTGCTGTTTTTCAGCAGTTTTTGTCTGCGCAGCAGGTGTTTTTTTAACGGTTTGCGTTGCTGTTTTCTTAGTCTGAGGTTTCGAAGCCTGCTTTGTTGTAGTTTGCACCTGTTTTTTAACCTGAGTCTGCACCTGCTTTACCGGCTTAGTTTTTTTCGCAGTCGCAGTAGTCTTTACAGTCTGCTGTTTTACAGTCTTTGTAACCGGTTCTGTAACTGTTTTATTCTGCTTTTGCACAAAAACCTGAGTAACCGGTTTATTCACTGTTTGCTTTTGTACTGTTTTTTGAGACGACTGCTGATTAGTTTTTGTGGGAAGCTGTTTAGTTTCTGTTTCTACTTTATGAGTATCAACAATTTCATAAGCAGAATCATACACAAGTATTTGTTTGTGCATTTTTGGGGTAAAACACACAACAAACATACTGTATAATATTGCCAAAAATATAATAGCGACTGTAAATATCTTATACAAAATAATATCTCATTTCGTTAGTTATCAATTTTTGCAATTAACTCATCACAGGCATAGATCTCAAATTTTGTCTGGCTCAGCATATATGTTTCTGCAATAAGTAATGCTGTAGGGACAAGAGCCGCAACCGAACTTAAGAACATACCGTTTAAGTCGCCGCCCATTTCCTGCATAAAGTAAGAAATGTTCATTGAAAATTCGATAAAGATAATACATATACCGATAATGAATGAACGTCTCATTTCCGTATCTAGTTTTCTTACTCCTTGAATCCCGTATATTTCTACACCATGCTGCAGATAATTGCTGAAACCGTCATTTTTCAATACATTTGATGCCTGAACTTTTTTATTACAGAAAAATGCATTTACAAAAGCAAAAAATGCAAAAATAATTAAAAATGTAGCTAAAACAAGAAATATCGGACTGAATCTTAAGCCTGAGATTCTTATCCAGCCTGCGGCTTCCGGAAAACACATAGCAAGAGTATTTGAAACGCCGTAAGCAAGAAACGGTGCCGTCAAAATACCGAGAACAGTTTCTCCTATGGATTTTAGCTGGAGCATAAACAATTTATCTTTAATATTCTGTATTTTTGTATTACTAAGATTATTAATAAATGCTTCTATCCACTGCTGATAAGCTTTTACAACACGTTCAAAATCTTCTCTGTATTCATATTTATCAAGTTCCTGAGAATAGGCAAGACTGCTGTATTTAAAATACCCGCAGGCAACAGCTAATGCTATGCTGGAAGCTGTAAAAAACAAAGACATAAATACTGCAAAAAACGGCATTGTCTTAGGTGACATATAATACAATAAATTTATTACATAAACACCAGTATAAAATAATAAAGGTGCCAATATCATAAACTTTTCCGCAAATTGATTTGAAGAAGAAGCACGCTCTGTTTTGTTTTGCAGGTACAAACAAATGCCCTGTTTCAGAGCAAGACCAATTGCGTACAAAATTATCGAATACATAACAACTATTCGCATATTTATAGGCATTTGTATCATAGTTGCAGCATCTTTCAGCGGCAAGCCAGTAAGATAACCTGATAAACCGAATGCAAGTATTATCGATGAAGCAAATAGAGCAATATGCAAAAATATACCTGCTTTAGAGTTCATAGAAATTTTATGTTTGAGTTCACTTATCTTAAAGCCGACCTGTTTAATAATAGAAACTCTGACTTTTTCAATATCGCTTTTTCTCTTTTCTATTTTCATTTTTACAGCAGCGTTCCTGTCATCAAACATTCCCTGTACATCATTATTTAATGACAAATCAGGATGTAGCTGCTGATTATTTGCTACATTATGTGTTTGAGAAACCTGATGAACTGTCTGCGCTGAATGTATTTGCTGTATCGGCTGACCTTGCGGCACAGGATGATTCTGGGGTACAGTGTCAGGTTCTTCAGAATACTTGATTGTGATAAATTCGTCAGTATCTTTTATCATAATTTTACACATGCCGGTAAAATCCATTTTTGAGGGAAGCGGCTGACCTTTGAACAGAAGCCTGTCGCAATTAAGCGGATTAAATAAATGACAAACATTGGTGTTTCTGTCATATTCTACTGTCAGTACATAATCAAAGCCAAAATTTATGCAGCATTCACTTGTTTTTCCTGATGTAATATTTATGACATCACCGGAATTAAATGTTTGTTGAAATTTTTTAGTGATAATAGTAAAAGTCATTTATTTATCCTACCTTCCGATTGCTTCTAAAAGTTTTCTCTGAGATTTATTAACGGTTATTTCATTAACAATAATAAGTTTCTTTTCCCCTAAAACCGGATTCAATTTTGTCTTTACATAATCCAATTTTTCAGGCTCAGCATAAGCAAACATCATAGAAATTTCAGGTATATATTTCTGTACATTTTTGACATTCTGAGGCAGTGTTTCCCAGTCTATCTGTTTTGATATATCACCTTCATTTTCTAAATCGCCTATTACAACCACAGACGGTGTATAGCCTTCTTTTTTCATAGTAAGACAATGATCAAAGGCTTTTTTTAGTGCTTCACCGTATGCGGTACCGTATTCGGAACTGTCATATTCAGTGAATTTATTTAAAGCTTTTGTTATACCGGAACCGTCAGTCGGTGCACCTTCATATATTAAGTAAGATTTTTCCGAGACTCTGAGTATCTTAATAGTATCCTCCGGGTCAAGTATTGAACAAATTGATTTTAGGTATTTTATTTCCTCATCCAGTTTTGCCTGATTTGAGGCTGATGCATCAACAACAAAAATAACGGCTGCAGGTTTAAATTCATCAATTTTTATATTTTTTAGCCCCATAAAAATCAATTTGCACACTATCGCACAAACAAGTATTATAATACCTACTATAATCAATCTTTTATTGTTCATAAAATCCTCATTTTCTAATAATTAATAACAACATCTAAAGGACTTGCCAGTTTAATTTCCAAATCAGTGTATGCGGGTATTTCAGCATCTACACCTTTCTCAGCAACATTAGCAATCAGCGTACCGCCGCCGCTTATTCCGGCTCCGATAATTGCGCCCTGGGCTAAATTAGAAGTATCACCTGTAAGCGCAGCAAAGGCTAAACCTATAAGTGCACCTATTGCAGCCGCAGCAAGCGTACTTGTTACAGTTTTTTTTACTTTTCCGTCATTTGTAACATTAAATTCTACAGGTTCGGTAGAAATTTGATATGATTTTCCTCTCGGAGTAACAAGATTATTAAAAACAATTTTAACAGAGCCGTTCCTTGAACCGAGTTTCGCATGATTTGCTTCGGACAGTGTTCCGTATAACAAACTGCCCTGTTCAGCAATAACATAATTTTTATACATCCAGTTGCTTTTTAAAACTGCCGTAACATTATCACCTTTATTAGCAGTAGCAGTATTAATAGCTGCCTGTAAATAAACATCCATTGATGTACCCTTAGGTACTTTCCCGACAAAACCTTTCAGCGTTGTATTATCCTGCTTTTTCGGCGCCGCAGATTGTTTATCTGCAGATACCAAAGGTTTCGGTTGTTCAAAAGTATACTTCGTTTTTTCACCGGAAATTGTTTTTTGAACTACTTTTGAAAAATTTGCAAGATGCATTTGATTTTCGGATTGTTCATATACAATATCCTGTTTTTTTATCATTTTAAGAATTTTTTTATGCACTTTTTTGCTGGAATCGTCTGATTCAAAATAATAAAAAAGGTTTGAACCGCTTTGCTGTAAAACTATTGATATATGTCTTTCCGGTTTTTTGGAAGAAACTGAATACACAGAATATACGGAATTTTTTTGTTTTATATCATAAGAATTGTCAGTCAAAACGCCTTCTACCTGAGGTATCAAAGTATTTTTATCAATGTTTTTTAAATAATTCAACTCGCTGAACGCCAAACATACATTTGTTGAAAACAAATAAACTACAGCTAATATAAATGAAACGTATTTTTTCACAACTATTTCTCCCTGATTTTAGTAGTTGTTATTTCTTTTGTAACAGATGTACTTCCGTCAGCATTAATTTTTATTATATTTTTAATTATACTTATCTCAAACGGTTTATGCATTTGAGGAGAAGCAATGCACAATGCTATTGTAAAAACCAGAATAATGCCTGCTATAACAGCTGCAATAAATTTAATGTTTAACTTCTCCGAAAGCATACTCAATACACTCCTTTAAGAAAGATTATACATTAAATCCGAGTTTTTTCATAATATACAAGTAGGATTTATAATTAATTAACCTAGTCCACATTTGCAAAAACAACTAAACAAAAGATGAATAGATATATAATTATCAAAACATAATATAAGTTTTATGAAGAATATAAAACTTATATTAATTTTGTTTTTACAAATTATTCTGCAAACAGGATGTCTTGCCGATACAATAGATATTTCTTCATTTTTCGAACTTTTAAACTCGGAGCTAAATAACGGTGATACCTACCGATTTACAAATAATCTTGTGTCAACAGAATCCATAGACAGACATTTTTTCAATTATAATATAAATTTTGACGGCAATATGTACAATATAGACGGAGAAAATCTCTACGGGGGATTTATACTGAGCAGGGATAACTCTTTTGACGAAGTTATTATGCAAAATTGTGCGGGTCAGATTTATCAAAACTCAAATTTTGCAGGCGCAATTTTCAATTTTGGAGGCGAAACTGACCTTATAAGCTCGGAATTCAAAAATAATTATGCAGATGCGGGAAACACAAACTTCGGCATAGGCGGTGCTGTATACAATCTGCAGGGAGGAGAAATGATACTTCAAAATGCAGATTTTGAGTCAAACTATACAACCGGAGCAGGTGCAGTAGGCGGTGCAGTCTCAAACGGATACAACGACAGCGGAACTGCTAAAATGACTATAAATGGCACAAATTTCAACGGAAATCATGCCTCCGGATATACTTTTGTACAGGGCGGCGCCTTAAACAATACGGGCATTGCTGTCATTGATAACAGCAGCTTTGAAAACAACTACGCTGAAGGGATTACGGAAGACAAACCCCAGCAGAATTTTGTATACGGAGGAGCAATAAACAATACGGGAAGTATTACGGTTACAAACACAGACTTTAGCGGCAATTACATTAAAGCTCACGACAATTCAATTTCCTATGGCGGAGCTATATTTAACAGCGGAAATTTTACGGCTGACAATATAACTGTTGATAACAACAAAATTGCATCTGCACTTTACGGTGACGGAGGTGCTGTCTACAATTCTGCAGGTGCAACAATGACTCTTAAAAACTCTGCTCTGTCAAATAACAGAACTGATTCCGGTGTTACATACGGAGAAGGCGGCGCAGTATATAACGGAGGAACACTGAATCTTGACAACACAGTAATGAAAGACAATTATGACAGGAATAATGAAAAAAACGATATTTATAACACAGGCACAATAAACTTTAACGGCACAGGCACAAATTCAATTCAAAGCGGAATATCGGGTACAGGCAACATTAACAAAAATGACACGGGCAGCCTCAATTTAGGAGGAGAAAACCAAAATTATACAGGAAATTTCAATTTTAATGAGGGAACACTCAATCTTCTTTCTGATTCACAGTATTTTAATGCTCAAAACACAACTTTTGGCAGCAATGTCAACTTTAACATGTCCAATGATGAAATTAACAATATAAATTTTGGGAACCTGAATCTTACAGGTACAACAAATCTGTATGCAGATGTAAGTTTAACAGGAAGCATAATGGACAGAATAAATGCCTCCTCTGTAAGCGGGAACGGAAATATATTTGTCGCAGGCTTAAACCTTGAAGGCACACCAAAAGCAAAGGATATAATAATTCCTTTTGCAGACAACACACTAAAAGATTATGTCTCATATACACCGTCGAATCTCCGAACACCTTTATACAATTACAATATCAGCTATGATTCTTCAACCGGAAATTTTCAGTTTATAAGAGGCGGATTTGACTCATCAATACTGGCTGCACAGGTAGCAACCCAGCTTGCAGGGTATTTAACCCAGATAGACACCTACCGCAATGTTTTTGCAAACCTTGATATGGTAATGATAACACCCCCTGAAATAAAAACGGGTTTTAATGCAGTAAATAAAACCGCTTCAACAGAGAATTTTATCTATTCGCCTTTTATCATGCCCGAGACGCATAACGGTATATGGTTTAAACCTTATTCTACATTTGAATCAGTGGGGCTTAAAAACGGACCTACCGTATCAAATGTAAGCTACGGAAGCCTTGTAGGGGCAGAAAGCGGACTCAAAAAGCTAAAAAAAGGATGGTACTCAATATACGGGGCTTATGTGTCATATAACGGTTCTCATCAGGCATATCAAGGGAACAGTATTTACAATAACGGCGGCTTAGGAGGATTATATTCCGTATTTTATAAAGGAAATTTTTTCACAGCCTGGACAGCAAACGCAGGTGCGAATTCTGCACAAGCATCAACTTACTTTGGCAGCAGCAATTTTAATATGTTTAATACAGGCATAGCACAGATGAGCGGATACAATATACCTGTGTTCAAAAAAAGACTCATAGTACAGCCGTCTGTTTTAACATCTTATTCGTTTGTAAATACCTTTAATCATAATACTTATCAGGATATAAGAATAAATACCCGACCTTTACATGCATTACAGATAGAGCCAAGAATTAAACTGATAGGAAATTTTAAAAACTATCTGCAGCCGTATCTTGCAGTTTCAATGGTATGGAATGTTATTGACCACGCAAAATTTCAGGCTGATGATGTTTACCTGCCCAACCTTGCAATAAAACCATTTGTTCAGTACGGAGCAGGTGTACAAAAAAGGTGGGGAGAAAGAGTGACAGGATTTATGGAAGCAATGATAAGAAACGGAGGCAGAAACGGCGTTGCACTCCAATTCGGGTTCCGTATAAGTATATAATTTTGTCTGAGGCGGCATCGCTTGTAGGAGTGTACAAGGAGTGCGAGTGACGCCAAGTCTACATTTTACGACTCTGCCGAAGAAACAATTAAGTATTGTTTCTGAGAGGTAGACCCCATGCACTTGTTGGCTGTGCCGGACTTATTGTTAAACAACGAACTTGTTTATTGCACAGGTTCAATAAGTAGTTGGAGTCAGTTGACGATATGAAATATCTAAGAGTGTGCTATAATTATCTTACACAGTTTTGATGGAGCACGGTTATATGCCCAATTATGCAATAGGAATTGATTTAGGCGGAACAAAAATACTGACAGGTATTGTAAATAAAGGAAACGGTGAGGTTTTATATTCCATAAAACAAAAAACCGGCAAAGAAAAAGATGCAGAAAATATAGTAGAAAAACTGAAATTTTCTATTAAAGAGCTTATAGAGACTTCTCACTTTGATATAGCTCAGATTGATTCTATAGGTATAGGCGCACCCGGACAGGTTGACAGAGAAAGAGGAATCCTTGTTTCAGCGCCGAATTTAAACTGCGAAAATCTTAATTTAAAAGCTATTTTGGAAAGAGAATTCTATATCCCCACATTTATCGGCAACGATGTAGAAATTGCAACGCTCGGTGAAATGAAATTCGGTGCCGGCAAAGGCTTTGATGACTTTGTATGTATTTTTGTCGGAACAGGTGTAGGCTCGGGCATTGCACAAAACGGAAAAGTCCGCCACGGTGCAACAGGAACTGCAGGTGAAATAGGACACATCATAGTAGATGCCGGCGGACGCCCATGCGGATGCGGAGGCAACGGTTGTCTTGAGGCATACGCATCACGTACGGCAATAGAAGCCAGAATAATGGGTGCTCTAAAAAAAGGCCGTTCCTCTGTGATAACAGATTACATGAGAGACGACAGAGCAATAAGTTCAAAGATGATAAAAAAAGCACTTGACCATCACGACGAGCTCATCACTCAGGTGCTTTTTGAGGCATCAGATTATCTCTCTAACGGACTTGCGACAATTATTAATTTTTATAATCCGGAGCTGATTGTACTCGGCGGCGGATTGATAGATGCGGTTGATGAATTTTATGAAAGAACCATAACAAAAGCAAAAGCAAAGGCGCTGCCTTTGCCTGCTTCAAAAATTCAATTTAAAAAAGCCAAACTCGGTGATTTCTCGGGTGTAGTCGGTGCTTGCTTTTTACAGGAGTTGCAAAAACCAAAAACACCTGATAAATCAGGTGTTTTGAAATAGTCAATTTTTTATATCTATACTTGTTTTTTTGCTGTATTTAAAGCCGCAAGACTATTTAATGTTTGTGAAGTAGTTGTACCGGCCTGTTGAACT
>CALUVO010000019.1 GCA_944324245.1 Candidatus Gastranaerophilales bacterium
TCTGCGGCAGGTATACTTCAAAACGTTCGAGTCGCCTCTCCCGATAGTAAATAATGTAGGAACAAAATTAATACCTGTATAGAGTATTAATATTTTATACTTTTTTGTTATAATAAACAAGCGTTAATATATTTATAGACAGGCGGTTAAGGAATGGACAAAATTACTATCAGATCAGACAGACAGGATGATTACACTTTTACTTACAAAGGAGAAGAGGTAGTTTTAAAAGCAGGTACAATTTTAAGTATCGCAAACGGTTTGAATGATGTGGTACTTCCTACAACACAGATGAAAATAATGCACAATCTTATTGTAATTAAAGATTCAGTAAAAAAATAATTCTTATCAACAAATAAAGACAAAGCCTCTATTGAGACATAGCACAGAATTTGTCTTTATTTTATCAGGGTAGTTGTCATAATATCCTTATGTACGAGTTATGTCATACTCTTATGAACTGACAAGTTTGCTATCAGTCAAATAATGTTTATGACTTTGTATCAAGATGAAAAACCGCAGGTAATATAATCAACAATAGCCTCAAGGCCGAGCTTATAACTATTAAATCCAAATCCTGCAATCTGTCCGATACATACAGGTGCAATAAAAGAATATTTTCTAAATTCTTCACGACTGTGAATATTAGAAATATGAACTTCTACGGCAGGCAATTTTACTGCAGAAATTGCATCGCGTATTGCTACACTCGTGTGGGTGTATGCTGCAGGATTTATCACTATGCCTTCGCAAAAATCCTTTGCCCATTGTATTTTATCGACGATTTCACCTTCAATATTGCTCTGAAATGCTTCTAATTCAACACCAATACTTGCTGCATACTCTGATAATTTTTCATTAATTTTGTTCAGTGTCAAACTTCCATATATTTCCGGCTCTCTTGTGCCAAGAAGATTGATGTTAGGTCCGTTTATAATCAGAATTTTCATATACATAATTTATCATGAGGAATTTTATATCGTCAACTGATATCCTGAGTCAGTTGACCATATGAAATTGTCTGCTAAATCTTCTGATATCATATAGATAATTTCTGTGTTAAAATTATTTCAGGAATTAGAAATACTTAAGGAAATTTTAATATGGTTTCACAAGCGGTTAGAGATAAATACGAAGTTGTTATAGGTCTTGAGGTTCATGCCCAGTTAAAGACAAAATCAAAAATCTTTGCACCTGATTCTACAGAGTTTGGCGCAGAACCAAATACACATACAAGTACTATCACTCTCGGGATGCCGGGTGTTTTACCTGTTTTAAACAAAGAATGCGTCAATATGGGTATTCTTCTGGGACTTGCTCTGAACTGTGAAATTCCTGCAAGATGTAAATTTGACAGAAAACAGTATTTTTATCCTGACCTGCCGAAAGGTTATCAGATTTCTCAGTATGACCAGCCGATTTGTGTAAACGGTTATATAAATATCAAAGGCAAAAAAATCGGTATTACCCGTGCACACCTTGAAGAAGACGCAGGAAAACTTGTCCACGCAGGTGCAGACGGTCTTGCAGGTTCTGTGTATTCGCTTGTTGATTTAAACCGTGCAGGTACACCTCTTTTAGAAATTGTATCGGAACCTGATATGCGCTCAAGCGAAGAAGCAAGAGCTTATATGGAAGAATTGAGAAACATTGTCCGCTATATCGGTGTTTGCGACGGAAACCTTGAAGAAGGTTCAATGAGATGCGACGCAAATATTTCTGTAATGCCCAAAGGTTCAGACAAATTCGGTACACGTGCCGAGATTAAAAATATCAACAGCTTTTCCGCATTACAAAGAGCTATAGAATATGAAATAGACCGCCAAATTGAAATTGTGGAAGAAGGTGGTGAGGTTGATCAGGAAACCAGACTCTGGGACGATAACCAGAAAGTTACAAAAACCATGAGAAGTAAAGAAGATGCTAACGATTACCGTTACTTCCCCGAGCCTGACTTGATGCCAGTAGAAATTTCAAGAGAATGGGTGGAAGAAATCAGAGCAAAAATGCCTGAGCTGCCGGAAGCAAAACGTAAAAGATATGAAAGCCTCGGCTTAAGTGCTTATGATGCAAATGTTATGGTAGAACAGATGGAAACAGCTCTTTTCTATGACGAGGTATTAAAACTCGGCGCGGATTACAGAATCGCAAACAACTTGCTTGTGGGTGATATTACAGCATATTTAAAAGAAAATAATGTAAATATCAACGAAACAAAACTTACACAAAATGCACTTGCAGAGCTTGTTGATTTGATTGTTAAAGGAACAATTTCCAATAACATAGCGAAGAAAATTCTTCCTCAAATGCTGCAAAATGGTGCAGGCGCTAAAGAAATTGTAGAAAAAGAAGGTTTAAGCGTAATTTCCGATGAAGGTGCAATAAAAGAACTTGTACAAAAAGTTGTTGCAAACAATCCTGCACAGGTTCAGGCTTACAAAAACGGAAAAACGAATCTTATGGGATTCTTTGTCGGCCTGATTATGAAAGAAACCAAAGGCAGAGCAAATCCGCAGGTTATAAACAAACTTCTTGCCGAAGAATTGAGCAAATAATTTTGCGACAGTTTTATGTAGATAGCACTCATAAATTGTCTGAGTTGGACCTCTCTTGTACTCAAACAGTTTTTTGATTCATAACTATAATACCAATTTTTCGAGTTTATTTTTTAATTTATTCCAATTTTTACATTTTGATTCCAGTAAATTATAAAACTCTTTGTTGTGAGAAAAATGCAAACAATGACACAATTCGTGATAAATAACATAATCAATACAGTCTTTGTTTGATTGTATTGCTTCAATATTCATAGTTATTGTATTACTATTTTTGTTGTAACTACCCCATCTTTTTGTTAATTTACGGATTTTCAAAGAGGGTTTAACTATGTTACAGGCAATAAATTGCTGAAAACATTTATCTAACTCTTTTTTATATATAGATAATGCCTTATCTTTGTACCATTTATTTATTAATGTTGCCGGAGTTTTTAAATTGTATTCAACAAGAAGATATCCATTTTTTAATTTAACTGAATCAGTATTTGATTTAATTACTTTTAGGCGATATTGTTTTCCTAAATATCTGAAACATTCCCCGCTAACATATTTTTTTTCATCTGGTTCTTTATAATTATCAACAAAGTACTGTTTTTGTTTTGCAATCCATTTTGCCTTATTTTGAACTTTCTTTATAATATCTTGTTTATTCTTATTTTCCGGTGCTTTGACTTTAATTTTAGTTGTAGGCAAAACTTCTATAGATAAAGTTTTTCTATCTTCTTGTAATAATTCAAACTCAATTACTTCTTTTCCATATTCAATTTTTTCTGTTGTAGCAATCATTTTGCATACCTTCTCTTAGCAATTTTCATTGATTCGTCGATTATAAAATCGATATCATCAAATGTGATATTAATCTTATTTGTGTCTTTAAAGTCAAATAAAACATCTTCAATGTCATTGATAATTTTATTTTGTAAATCAGTATTTTTTATCCAATCAACATATTGATTATCCAAAATAATCTTATCTATTTTGAGTGCAAGTTCTGCGGCAGAATCCTTTGTCGCATCATATTTCTTGATTCTTTCAAACACTACACCATAAAAAGCTTTTGCAACTTCGTTATTCAAAATAGAAATCGGAACATCATCACCTGTTCTTGTTCTTGCCATTGTTAATATTTCTGTAACTCTATTTAAATAAGCATTATCATTTCTCAGTCTTTCAGCTTCATCCATTATTTGTTTTGAATATTTTTCAATAGCTTCTTTTAAAAGTTCTGATAATTTTTTATAAAATATAGGATCATCATCCCATTTCTCGGATATTGTACGAGAAATTCTATATGCAATTGTATCAGCTTTGGAACGAGGATTATTTTTTTTATCAACTTCTGCCTTAAATTTCTCAACATCAAAAATATCAACAGGTTCTGTCACTTGAATTATTTCATCTGAGGTAACATAAGTATCAATTAATTTTTGGATTTTTGTTTCATATTCTTTTCTGTCAATTGTTTCTGCATATCTGGATTTTAGAGAAACTCTTAAATTTAAGAAAAATTTCAAATCTTGTTTATAAGTATTAATTTTACTTTCGGGAGTTTCTTCTAAAAATTTAAAATTGCCCAAGGCTAGTTGCAGTGTTTTTGCAAAATTGCTTAAACGCTCATAAAACTTATCTCTGTCATCTTCAAATTTTAAATGTTGTTCATAAGCTTCAATATCATATTTATTTATCCCATTAAAAATTTCCCACAAATCGGAATGTTTTTGAGGTAATGTTTTAATTTCATCTTGAGCAGATATTAAAGCATCTTGAATATCTTTTTCATCGAAATCTCCAATATTG
>CALUVO010000020.1 GCA_944324245.1 Candidatus Gastranaerophilales bacterium
CCATTTCTGAGAATTTTACACATCAGGCGACAACAATTTGAACTTGTATCCCACATGCAATCTATCGGCTTTGTGCGGTAAAACTTAAATATTTTTACTATATTTGTAACATTTTTTTACAATTATAAAAATTTTTCGGCATAAAAAAGCCCTGCCGGATAATGACAGGGCTTCTTTTATTTTTGTTTTTGTAAAGGACTATTTTCCGCAAGCTGTGCATTCAGCTCCGCAGCCAAAGTATTCTTTGACTTCGTCTACTCTTACTTTGATACGACCGTCAACGGCAATGCCTTCGCCGGTTTTTTCAGAAATAAGAAGCGGGTTGATGTCGAGTTCGTCAATGAATTTGAAGTCATTGACCATCTGTGACAATCTCAAGAGTGTTTCTTGGATTTGTGCCATATCAGCAGGTTTTGTACCTCTTGCAACGTTTAAGAGGTCGTATGCTTTGACTGATTTAATCATTTCATCAGCGTCAACATCTGTCAAAGGAGCAATTCTGAAAGTTACGTCCTTCATTGTTTCGATGAACACACCGCCCAAACCGAACATCATCATCGGGCCGTATTGCGGGTCTGTAGCAATACCGCAAACCATTTCACGGTTGCCTTTAACCATTTCCTGAATGATTACGCCTTCCAAGCCGTCAATAAGTCCTTTTTCTGTTAATTTGCTGATAAGGTCTCTGTATTCTTCTCTCAATTGTTCTTCTGACTGGATATTTACTCTTACACCGCCGACATCAGTTTTGTGAGAAGTTGTTTTTGATGTCATTTTCATAACAACAGGGTAGCCGATAGAGTTACCGAGATTTACAACTTCTTCTTCATTAGTAGCAAGGCCGTATTTGCAAGCTCTGATTCCGTAAGCGTCTAATACATCGATTGATTCCAATGTAGTCAATTGTGCACGTCCGTCAGCAACAGCACCTTTGATAATTTTTTCTGCTTTTGCTTTGTCTACATCGTACACAGGGATTTTTCCTTCCGGTCTTTCCATCCACAATCTTTGCTGATTGAGTCTGTTAAATCCGTCAGCTGCTTCTTCTGCGTACATAAAGAACGGCATATTAACATCCATGTTAGAAAGTTTTGTAAAGAATTCGCTCTTGGTCATGAAAATACCGATGATTGGTTTTTCAGGATATTTAGCCTTGATTTCCATCAACGCTTGAGCAACGTCGATGTCCTTCAAGCCTAAGAACGGCAAGTAAATAACACCAATCATATCAACATTTTCATCCGCAATAACAGTTTCAAGTGTTTGTTTGTAGTGTTCGATAGGTGCGGAAGCAATCATATCAACAGGGTTTTTAACACTTGCTGCGGCAGGTAAAAAGCTTCTCAATTTTTCTTTTGTAGCATCTGAAAGTTTAGCCATCTGCATACCGTATTCGCAAACAGCGTCAGTAGCCATAATGCCGGGACCACCTGAGTTTGTGATGATTGCTACTCTGTCACCTTTCGGAATCGGAGAAGTAGCAAAAACTTTAGCTGTAGCAAAAAGGTTTTTCAAAGAGTATTCTCTGATAACACCTGATTGCATTAACAATGCGTTTGCCGCTTTGTCTGCACCAGCTAAAGAACCTGTGTGAGAAGATGCAGCGGAAGCACCTGCTGCTGAACGGCCGGCTTTAAGAGCCAGGATAGGTTTTTTCTTGGTTACTCTGGTAGCAAGTTTTCTAAAGTTTGCAGGGTTTTGGATAGATTCCATGTATAACAAAATTTGTTGTACATCGTCTTCGTTTTCCCAGTATTCCATAGCTGTTTCTGCATTTATATCAGCCTGGTTGCCGATAGAAATAAACTGTGCAAAACCGAGGTTGAGGTCTTTTAAAATATTTAAAATGCCGCCGCCTAAAGCACCTGACTGAGAAACAAAACCGATATTGCCTCTTTCAGGAAGAGATTCAGCAAAACAGCCGTCCATTCTAATTTCAGGGTCTGTGTTTACAACACCCAGGCAGTTAGGACCTACACATCTCATACCGTATTCTTTTAATTTTGCAACAAGTTCTTTTTCTGCTTGCGCACCTTCTGCGCCAGCTTCTTTAAAGCCTGCAGAGATAATACAAATACCTTTGATGCCTTTTTCGTGGCATTCGTCGATTGCGTTTAATACAAATTTTTGAGCAATAACTATAATTGCCAAATCAACATTTCCGGGAATTTCTTTAACGTTTGTATAAGCTTTGAAACCTTGAATTTCACCGCCTTTAGGGTTTACAGGATAAATATCGCCTGTAAATTTATATTCTTTTAATCTTTTCATAATGTCGGAACCGATAGTGTGTTCCTTTGTAGAAGCGCCGATAACAGCGATTGCTTTCGGACGCATAATTTTGTCCAGTTGTTCTTTTAGCATTTTTTTACCTTTCTTTTTGGTTTTATTGCCTTTTCACGATTAATTTAAAAAAATAATAATTCATTCACGATTGTGAAATCCACCACTATCATTATCGTACGAAAAAAATTTTTGTACAAATAACACATGCGGTAACAATTATTTTGTCTGCAAATTATTTTGACAGATATCACATTTTCTAGATGCAATACAATTTTGTATATTTAAAATATATGATATAATCAGTATAAAACTTGAGCAGGTGCCGGCGTCAACTGCGACACTAAATTAGATTACATTTGGAATAATTAATTATGTTTTCATATATAAAAAAAGCGTTTGATATTACAAAAGACAATATTATACTGGCTCAGCCTTTGATTATCTTTTTGATAGTTATAAGCTTTAGTTTTGCGGGACTTGCCCAGCAGACAAATAAAATTTTGCATTTGATTTTCTTAACAGGCAATGTTCTTTTGTGCACTGCATTTTTTGCAGGCTGGTTTTATATGATTAAAAAAGGTATAGAACACAACAAAAAAGTACAGCTGGATGTGTTTAAAAATGAACAGGAAAAAAACTCTGCGTCACTCGCTCTCGGCAAAGAATTTTTCCCCGGAGTCGGAGAATATTTTCTGAGTATTACATATACAACAATAGTTTATTTAATAGTTTATGCATTATTAATTTTTGCCTGCTATAAAATAGGGATGTATTACCTGCCAAAACCCAATATAGATATGCAGCAATTTATGGCTGCTGCAAATTCGACTCCGGCTGAAATGCAAAAATATGTATACAGTCTGAATTTTGAACAGCTTAAAGCAATAAATATATGGATGATGTTTGTTGGCGGATCTGCTTTTATATTTACATTTTTGACAATGTTTTTATATCCGGCTGTTTTTGATAAAAAAGAAAACGGTTTTAATCTTTTCTTGACGCCGTTTAGCGCTTTTAACAGAAACATTGTTTTTGTTTTCAAACATTTCTTTGGTTCACTGGGAATAATGATATACCTTTTCTTTTTGAATATGGTTATTTCTGTTTTGAGTCTTGTGTTCAATATAAATATAATACTGGCGGTTGTCGGGCTTATTATATCTTTTTATTTTATGACATATGCGATTGTTTTGATATTCTTGTACTATGAAGAAAACAAATAAAAGAACTGTTATTGCAATTGCCGGCCCTACTGCATCCGGAAAAACAGCACTTGCTATAGAGCTGGCAAAGATTTTTGATACGGAAATTATATCTGCAGATTCACGACAGATATACAAAGAATTTGACATAGCAACTGCAAAACCGTCTAAAGAAGAAATGCAGAGAATAAAACATCACCTTATTGACGTTGTGTCGCCGCTTAAAGAATTTACTGTGGCTGATTTTGCAGACAGAGCATCAAATGTTATGAAAGAGCTTTTTTCAAGAGATAAAATCCCAGTTGTAGCCGGCGGAACAGGATTGTATTTCAGGATTCTTCTGGAAAACTATGATATGCCAAGAGTCGCTCCGGATAAAAAGCTGCGCGAAGAATTGCATAAACTGGAAAAAGAACAGGGAGTACAGGCTCTTTATGAGTTATTAAAAAAATATGATCCCGTACTTGCAGAAAATATGCACCCTAATAACACAGTAAAAATAATCCGTGCACTCGAGGTATGCAAGACTCTGGGAGTTCCGATGTCACAGGCTCAAAAGAAGAAAGAACCCGAGTATGATGTCCGATGGATAGGTCTCGGACATCTGAACGGTGAGGACAGACAGTTTCTGTATGACAGAGCGGACAAGAGAGTGGATATAATGCTGGAGCAGGGACTTCAAAATGAGGCAAAAAAACTCTATGAAAAATACGGAAAAATTAACAGCCTTTTAAAGACAATAGGTTATCAGGAGTTTATTGATTATTTTGACGGTTTGCTGACGTACGAAGAATGTGTTGATAAAATAAAACAGAATACAAGACGTTATGCAAAAAGACAGCTGACATGGTTTAGAAGAAATGAAGATATAAACTGGCTTGAGATACAAAATGTGTCTAAAGAGGAGCAGGTTAAAAAGAGTCTTTTGTGTTTAAAAGATTTATTATAATATAATATCAGGAGTACGATGAATAAATATCAATTTTTAAAACATATAAACAAATTTAAAGATGCCATTGCAATAACGATTTTGCTGACTGTTTGCTACATTTTATACTGTCTGCCGTCAGTTACTAAAGGTATTTCTGTAAATATACCTGCAGTAATTACATCGGCTTATGGTATTTTACTTACTTATTTTTTGGGAAGAAAAATCGCTTCTAAAAAATACGGCATAATATCTGGCCTGATACTTGCTTCCTGTTTGGAATTTGTTTTTGCAGCAAATTATTCTGCTTTTGATATGCTTTTTGCTGTTTGTGCTATATCGTCTGTTTATGCAGGATTGTATACTCTGTTTTGTTCTTACGGACACAGAAGATTTTTCTGGTGGTCGGCTTATATATTTGCCGGCTGTGCTTTTGTTCTTAAAGGTTTATCCGGCTTATTGATACCTGTTTTAGGAATAATTATTTCATATATTCCATCAGGAAAAATCAAAAATTTGTTTAATCCGCTCTACTTTATACCGGGTATTATTTTATTTTCTGCGGTAATATTTTTGAAACATCCCTTGGATATAAGTTTCCATATTCAGCTTTATCCCAAATTTTTAATTGCATTCCTGCTGGGATTTATCCCGTGGATGTTTTATTTTTTAGCACAAATTTTTGTATACCTGAAAAAACATGCTAAAGATACAAAAATGTATTTTGAAAAGTTTTTGGAATTACAGCCAATAAAGCAATTTATGCTGGTTAATACGATATTTTTATTCGTAATACTTTTTCTTTCCTTCTTTTTTAAAACACTTTTAGGTACATATCTTTTGCCTGCAATGTTTCCCGCTTCTATGATAGCCGGAAAATTCTGGTTTGATTATATTTTTAAAGATGAAAATGAGCGGGCTGTAAATATTTCCACTCTGTTGTTAAATTTTGTTTTTATTGCGGCTGCGGGTGTTATTCTTTTTGTGTGTTTTTATTTAATAAATTTCAACACACATCTGCCTGTAATATTTGCAATTTTTGTTCTGTTATTTGCTGCAGCGAATGGATTGTTTGTATTCAAAGACAAAAAACTTTTACATTTTCTGTCAATTATTTCTTTTTCTGCATTATTAAGTATAATTTTGATAAAGTTTTTAGAGTTTTAATATAATTTTAAATTCCGGCTTATGTGAATATATAAATCCATAAATAAAATGCTTTTATAAAAAATATAACTATGGAATAATAATAATTAAGATTTTCTGACATTTTAAGGAGAAATATACGTGTTTGAACGGTTCACAGAAAAAGCTATAAACATCATTTCACTGGCACAGAAAGAAGCGGCGGATTCAGAAACTTACAAGATTTATCCGGAGCATATACTTTTAGGAGTGCTGGAAACAAAATCAAATATCTGCTCCCGTCTGCTTGCTTATGAGGGAATGAAAGCAGATGATTTCAGAGAACATGTCTATAAAAAATATAAAAATATTTCACACAATTTTAAACATACAAATATAGCTTTCAGCGCAGGTGCACAAAAACTGATAAAACTTGCTTCCGAACTTGCACGAAAAAATACAAACTCTTATATCATGCCGGAACACCTACTGCTTGCTTTGATATTTACTGCAGAAGAATCAGAACAGGAAGTACTGGCAGATTTTACAAAGTATAAAATTAATCTGCCGAAATTGAAACAAACACTGTTAAAATTAATAGAAAAAAATAATAAAAAGGCCGAATTTCATCCTGAAATAGAAAAAAAAGAAAAAAGCGAGTATTCCACAATCCAATCACTGTTTAAAATAGGTGATACAAAAAAAATACTCGACAGGGCAGTTGCAAAACTTACCGCTTCACATTATGAAATTCTCGGAACAGAGCAGATTGTGCAGTCCATTCTTGAAGATTCAGACTCTGATTTAACAAAACTTTTAAATGAATACGGGATTAATCTTGAATCATATTGCTCAAAACTGAATGAGGTATCCTCCCGTCAGGCAGAATTTGAAGAAAAACAGATTATTTTTACACCAAATGCTTTCAAAACAATGTTTCTTGCTTTTGAAACAGCAAAAGAACTGGGCTCAGCTACGGTAAAACCGGAACATATTATACTGGGACTATTAAAAGCAAAAAGCGGCATTGCATACAATATATTTAAAGAATTAAATGTACAGGATGATAATCTTGCACACAAAATTATAAAACCGATAGAAAAACAAATGCCAGAGACCTTGACCATATTGAGGCTTGCAAAAAGAGAAGCACAGGCAATGAACAGAAATATTGTCGGGAGCGAATTTATACTCCTCGGTATTATAGGAGAAGGTGCCGGCATAGGCGCCAGAGTCCTTTCTCAGCTTGGTGTAACCATTAAAGATGCGAGAATCGAGGTTGAAAAAGTTTTAGGATACGGCAATTCGTATAATTTTGGCGAGGTTGTATTTTCTGACAGAGCCAAAAAGATTCTTGAAACAGCATGGGAAAAAGCTCAGAAACATAAAAATACTAAAATCGCTTCGGAAAACCTTTTGTGGGCTATTACCAGAACACCTGATTCCGTTGCCATGCAGGTTTTATCAAATCTAGGTGTGGACGTTCTTGAGATAAATCAGGGTATTTTAAAAGAACTTGAGAATATTAAATATTCCGAATAAGTAAATTCTTGCTCAAACAAATTACAGAAGAGAGGAATCTCCGGATTTTTTGACATAAAATCCGAGACCAAGAGCTTTAAAACGGCTGAGTTCGTTTTTGAGATTATAGACTTCTTTATTTAGTTCATTCATCTTATATCTGAGAGTTTCGTTTTCTGTTTTGCATCTTACAAGCTCAACAACAACCTCATCCATGCCATCAAGTTTTTCGTCAAGCTTTTTTTGAATAACATCAGAAATTTTTTCCGTAATATTATTTTCCATTTTTGATAAAGAAGAACAAATTTTTTCTGCAGCTATAGTACTAAAAGCTTGTTTGGCAGGAACTTTTGGAGATTCACCTGCAGAAGGTTGAATAATATGAGCCTGCTGTGTATGTTTTGCAGCCATATTGTTTACTGTTTTTACCGGTACAGTTGCATAAGATTTTTGTGAAGATCTTTGCATTTTTTGAGAATTTTCGTTTTGATTCTTTGTTCTTCTCAGAATTTCCACATCATCTTTAGAAAAATATGTCCTGCCCATTGGATCTTTTTTTGGCATCAAAGAAACTTGAGCACAGAGTTTTGCAATACCTTTGTTATCGAGATTTAAAATGTTTCTGACTGTTTCAACAGAGAAATTTTGAATTTTTGTTCTTACCTGTTCATTAAATGTGTTAGCCAATGCAGCGTTCCTCTTGAACTTTCAGATGATATATTATTTATAGGTATTATATTTCAAAATGATTTTGTTTTAAATATGTCGGTCAAATATCTTTACAATCTTAACTAAGAAAACGGGTTTTTTGGTTTGTACTTTGACGAATCATTCTTCACAATCAGCCCGCATTTGGAACAGGCAAGAGTTTCGCCTGTACTGTCTACAGGAAGAAAAATGTGGCTGCAGGTTTCTGTGTAGTCAATTTCCGGCGGCATGTCGGGCTTTTTTTTCTTAACCAATTCTTCTTTTTTTATGAGTTTTGAAATTAATTCAATAATATACATAAATATATTATACATAAGAAAAAGCCTTTAATTTTTATAATTAAAGGCACAATTTTTTAAATATTGGAGAAGTTTAATAAAGATTGATTTCACACTTTATCTCAAAGCAGACAGGCTATTTTACCATGCCTGCTGCGATTTCATACTTCGCCTGATCGCTAATGTTTGATTTCTCGCCAAATTCTTTATCAATAGCG
This sequence comes from Candidatus Gastranaerophilales bacterium, assembly GCA_944324245.1. Lineage (GTDB taxonomy): Bacteria > Cyanobacteriota > Vampirovibrionia > Gastranaerophilales > Gastranaerophilaceae > Limenecus. The sequence goes on from CALUVO010000020.1 coordinate 8,267, forward strand.
AGTAAACCTTCAGCGACCTGATCTTCAAAACTTGTTACAAAGCCCGCAATACGTGCTGCTTGTTCCGGAGTTACATATTTGCTTACATTATAAGTTCTCGGTGCAACTTGAGGATTTACAACAGCTGCAGTATTTGCCATATAACTCAATACATCATCGGGCTTTACCTGTTGAGAGGAGGGTGCCTGTGGCTGTGCTTCCGGTTTTGTTTCTTCCGGTTTTGCATCATTGCCTTTTGCCTGATTCTTATATAAATTTACTGAACCTGTGTTAATACCAATTCCATGTACATTTTCTGTCATTTATCTTCTCCTGTTTTTTGTAATAAACTGTTCCACAAAATTGTTATCGACATTTAGTTTAATAAACTTTAGAGAAAAGTCCTTATTTTTGCATATAAATTTACATAACTTTACAATAGATACATTTAATATAATTATTATATACTTTCATGCTGTAACATAAATTTTTAAATTAATACATTTACAATTAAATTATAGATTATGTGCAGTTTTTCATCATCATAATTATTTAAAAGAGTTTTAATTTCACAAATAATATCTTCTCTGGATTTTATGCGTTTAATATTAAAAAAAGCATTATATTCTACATTCAAAACATCAGCAAATTTTTCTATTAAATCAGCCTTGGGAAAACTTCTGCCGGTTTCTATGTGACTCATGTGTTTTGGGTCAATTTCCACCCTTTCTGCTAGTTGAAATTGGGTCAGACCACGTGCCTGCCTGAGTTCTTTTAATTTTTTACCAAAATCTTTTTTTATCGACATACATTTTACCCTAATTATAAATATATTTTTAAGCGTATGCCTTTTTAAACTTGATTAAAAACATATTTATAATCAAAAATATGTTTTTAATATTGATATTCTGTATTAAATATGGTAAAATGATAAAAAAGTATAACTATAATATATACGTTTGAGGTTTTTATGAAAAAGATATCTGCACACAAAACTCTCTGCGGCTTTTCGCTTGCGGAAGCATTGATTACACTCTTGATTGTTTGTTTGATTACACTGGCGTCAATACCTATTTTGACCAAGAAAAAACGTACCCTAAGCGATGGTGCGCACGGGCAATATTATTGCACACTGAACAGTGAAGGTGATTACGTAGAATATTATTCTGAGACAAGTTCAGGTGATATAAAGGATCCTGATACATGGGATCTCGTTAGAGGTACCGGTTATACAGATACGGTTACTTTACTGAATTCAAGCGGTCAACCTTATACTAAAGAGCGTGACAGATGTCGATTTGTCGCTCCGTTAAATGCACGTAACTTTAATGTTACTGTTATAGGCGGCGGCGCCGGCGGGCACAATGGTGAAAATGAGTATGTAGAAATTGCAAGATTAGATTCTGCTGGTGAACTTACTTATTTTGCAGCTTCGGAAAATGAATATTACAATCTTATACTAGTTAGCGGTGGTGGTGGTGGCGCCGGTTCACCTAATGATGAACATAACGGTTCTGCTGGTCAAGGTGGCGCCGGTGGCGCCGGAGGATATATAAGAATTGAAAATTTAAAACTGCCTAAAAACAACTTGTATACCTATACAGTTGGGGCTGGTGGTGCTGGAAATACAGGGAACTATCATAACAAACTACGTGATAAATTTCTAAATCCCCAAAGAGCAGGAAGCGGCGGGGAATCTACATTTATTGGGAATAATGTTGATTTAAGAGTTCCAGGGGCTACAGGCGGTGAGTCTATAAGCTGTACTAAAAAGAAATGTAGAGGCGGTGCAAAAGGTATTGGTACTACTCGTGATAGTATACGGGCAACTTATACTCCTGATTTAAAAACATCTTATCATGCTTCAAGTGGAGCGGATGGAAACTATGGTGATACTTATTGCAGCAAAAGCGGTGGTGAGCGTGCTTGTGGAAAGGTGGTATCTATTTCAGCAGGTAAAAATTCTATCCCTTCTTTTGAGCTGGATAGCAATAATAATCCTATACCCATATCTTACGGTAATGGAGGTATCGGTAGAGGGCTAGGTAATGGCGCAGTGGCAGGTAATTATGGCACTTCAGGTGTTATGATTCTTTCTCAATATGACAAAAAACATGGCAACGGCGGAGCTGCAGGTGAAATAAGCAATAGATTTATTCCTTCTATTGAAGGTTATATTGTAGCCAGTATACCAGTTGCGGCATATGCTGACGAAAAAGGCGGAGATGTAACCGTAGAACTATATAAAAACAAAACTAATAATGGTATCTTTTTACGAGCTCAAGGCGGCGAAGCGCCTACCACAAATATAACAGAACCAACTGCCGGTGAAGTTTCTCCTTGGACGTACAAAGGCGCTGGAGCTAAAGGCGGCAGATGCGGCAGTGTTAAATATGAATCTGCTGGTTATGAAGATGTACCAAAAAGTTTAGACGTATGCACGCAGGTAAAATGTGTATTGAGCTATATTGAGCCGTCATATATAAAAGCTAACAATACAAAAACTGTAACAACAGGTTCTGGCGAAACTGCTACAACAACTACGAATGTAGTTATTCCTTCAGGTGTTGATTATTTAGGTTCTGTTGATGAGACTTGTACTTATTTAAGCACAACATACTCTGCAATTGTGAAACCAATAAGCACATCTGCAGTTGATAATTATGTTGCAAATTTAAACATTACATATTTAAGCAAAATCACACAATTAGATCCTGGCTTAAAAACTTCGTTCTTTAATTTCAGTAACGGTGATTTTGGTAAATATTCAAACAATAACGAGGCAATAGGCTCTGCCCCAAATCTTTCAAATTATGGATGTTACTATCATGAAGATATACTAGAATACGAAAGAACTTGTACAAGCAGCAAAGTAGAAACGCTTAAGGATAAGGTGTACAAAGAAGGGCGTCGTTCACAGGATTGTCCTTCAGCTGGAAATGGTACTGAATTTGGCGCTGGCGGCGGCGGCGGTTATGCTGGAGACATGCCAGGCATTGGCGGCAAAGGAGGCAAAGGTGCACCGGGTGCTGTAATTATCGAATGGTAATATACCAAAAAAGATTTCTGAACACACTCCTTATATAGACAGTAAAGAATTTGTGTTTAGATTATGACCCGCATAACATGCGGGTCTTTTCCTTTTAAAGATTTGATAAATTTAGTCTGCCAAAGCTATGCGTAAATATTTATATATTAAAAAATTAAAACAAACCAACAAAAATAAGATATTATATTGTTATAATAATATAAGGTTAGACAATATGGCAGAAATAGCACTTGTAGACTGTAACAATTTTTTTGTATCCTGCGAACAGCTCATGAATCCTCTTTTAAAAAACAGAGCTGTCTGTGTTTTGAGCAACAATGACGGATGTATTATCGCACGTTCTCAGGAGGCAAAAGATATGGGTATTCCTATGGGATATCCGCTTTTTAAAGCACGCAAAGAGTTTAAAAATGTAATTTATATTTCAAGAAACTTCGGACTTTACCATGACATTTCAAAACGTATTATGCAAAAATTATCCAATTTTACCCCTGATGTTGAACAGTATTCCATAGACGAAGCATTTCTTGATCTTACTGGTTTGAAAAAACTCTACAGATGTTCTTATGAAGAGATAATAGCCCGCATAAAAAAAGAAATAGAAGAAGAAATAGGCGTGCCTGTTTCAATAGGACTTGCACCTACAAAAACACTGGCAAAGCTGGCATGTGAACGTGCAAAAAAAGTGAAAGCATTAAATGGACTTTGCAGAATTAAATATAGAGAAATTGATGAAATATTGAAAAAAACCTGTATAGAAGAAATTTGGGGTATAGGCAAAAATACAACCGCATTGTTTCATAAATACGGAATTTATAAATGCAGTGAGGTTACAAAACAAAACGAATTCTGGCTGAAAAAAATCTGGGGCAAGCGGGGATTGGAGCTGAAATCAGAACTTACGGGTGAGAGTGTATATCCCGTAAACAGCAAAACAGAGGCACCTAAATCTATACAAAAAACAAGTGCCTTCAGCCATTTTACAAGCAACAAAGACTATATAAAAGGTTCTTTGCATTATCACACCCATCAGGTTTGTACAAAATTGCGTAAACTAGGGCTTTTAGCGGAAATTGTTTATGTAATGTTAAGAACAAAGGATTTTCAGGTGTTTACGGAGAAAATGGTTCTGCCCGAGCCCACTGACAGTGAATTTTTAATTAACCAGTATGCAGACAAACTTTTTGAAAAACTTTACAATCCAGATATTATTTACCGCTCCTCAGGAATCTATGCAGAAAAATTAATTGAAAAATCTGCTTCGCAGCTGTTTTTATTTGAAGACAAAAAAACACAAAAAGCACAAAAACTTTCGGAACTGTGGGATAAATTTGAAAATAAATACGGACACAACTGTTTCCGTATAGGAACTATGCAGGATCCTCAGGAAGAAAGCAAAAAACACGGACAAAACTTTTTTTCATAAAATTTGTAAAAAAATAATGGCACGAGAAATTATAATTTTTTGCCAAAGCTATTTAAAAATTTTATAATTATAATTATAATTTGAATTTCTATTTTTTGGGAATGTTAATGGGGATTTTTATTAGAAGGACACGGTATATTATTATGAAAAACTTTTTAAAAATTTCAACAGCAATTTTTACCTTTGTATTAATAGTTTTGTTTTTTGATGCAGAGCCTGTTAAAGCACTGCAAATAGTATATCCCAAAAGCCCCAATACAGAGGTAAGCGCTGCTTCGACATTTTTTGTGGGCAATACAAAACCCGGTTCAAAATTGATGATAAATGACAAAGAAGTAAAAGTTTATGAAAACGGCTCTTTTGTCGAAGTAGTACCTTTAAAAGACGGCTTTAACAGAATAATTATAGATTCTAAAAATGATACCGAACATGAAATTTTTACTTATATTATAAAAAAAGTTCCAAAAGCTGACCTGATGGTAAAAGAGCCTGAAACAGAGGATTTTCCTCAAAATCAATATATTTATGCGGCTGTCGCAAAAGAAAATACCCCTTTAAGGGCTCAGCCTGATGAATTTGCACAGAGAATTACACATCTTGATAAAAATACAATGCTTATGCTGAACGGGAAAAAAGGCGATTATTACAGGGTATTTCTTACACCGTTAAAAACAGCATGGATAAAGGCGGAGAATATTGTAAACTATTCTACTATCAAAGGAAATATACTGGCTTCGGCAACAAATGTTTCTTTATCAGAAGACAATTTATATAATTACATAAAAACAGACCTTTCTTTGCCCGTACCGTTTAAAATTACGGAAACAGAAAAAGGGTTGAATGTTGAAGTTTATAATTTGAAAGAAAATAAGGCCGATACTGCTGTATTTAAGCCCTGCGGAAATATAAGCAGCTTTACTGTGAACTCGGTCGCACAGGATATGACCTCTACTTATTACATAGAATTAAACTCAAAATTGTGGGGTTATACAGCATACTATGAAGGAAATACTCTTGTTATAAAAATCAGGAAAGAACCTCAAATTGAGGCAAATAATCCTTTAAACGGAATAAAAATCGCTGTTGATGCAGGTCACGGCGGTGGCGATTACGGTGCAATAGGCCCCACCGGAGTTAAAGAAAAAGATGTTAATCTAAGCATTGCCAAAAAACTGCAAACAGAACTCGAGATGCGCGGTGCTCAGGTTGTTATGACAAGAACAAATGATACAGATATTGAACTAAAAACACGTCCCGCTATAGCACAAAATGAAGATGCGCTGATACTCTTGAGCATACATGCAAATGCACTCTCCGACGGAGCAAATCCATATGAAAAACATGGAACTTCGACTTATTATTACAATGCAGAGTCTGTAAATCTTGCAAAAACATTGCGGGATTCTTTAATAAATAATCTGGGCACAAAAGATGACGGAGTTTGCAGGTATAGTCTTGTTTTGACACGTCCAACCATGCCATTATCGGTTTTGATTGAAATCGCATACATGATTCATCCAGAAGAATATGCTATGCTGATTGATGAAGATTTTCAACAAAAGGCTGCAAATGCAATAACAAAAGGGCTTGAAACTTATTTATTAAAATCTGCTAATCCTGCTTAATTTACTAAAGTAAAATTTAAATCTTTTAAAAATTTTTAGTTATAATTAGCATATATAATGCAATGCGGGGAAAAATATGTCTTCTATAAATGCAGATTCTATCTTAGAAACAATAAACATGATTCGTGTGCATCACCTTGATATCAGGACGGTGACACTAGCTTTGAGCCTGCGTGACTGCTGTGATAGTGATGTTAGAGCAGTAGGCGAAAAAATTTATAACAAAATAACAAAATACGCAAAAAATCTTGTTTCTACAGCCCAGGAGATAGAGGACGAATACTCTATTCCCATAATAAATAAAAGAATTTCCGTAACACCGATTTCTCTTGTCGGAGAATCCTGTAAAGATTACGACTATGTATATCTTGCAAAAATTCTGGACAAAGCGGCGCAGGATGTCGGGGTCAATTTTATAGGCGGATTCGGCGCACTTGTAGAAAAAGGCTGTACAAAAGGGGATATTGCGCTTATAGAAAGTATACCCGAAGCACTTGCACAAACAGAAAGGATATGCTCCTCTGTCAATGTGGCAAGTTCAAAAGCCGGCATAAACATGGACGCAGTGCTGAAAATGGGCACAACAATCAAACAGGCCGCAGAATTAACAAAAGACCGTGACGGCATTGGTGCGGCAAAACTTGTATGTTTCTGTAATGTACCGGGAGATAATCCCTTTATGGCAGGGGCATTTCACGGATACGGAGAGCCGGAATATGCGTTGAATGTAGGTGTTTCAGGCCCGGGTGTAGTGCGTGCAGCCATAGAATCCATGCCGGCAGGCGCATCTTTTGGAGAAATGGCAAATAAAATTAAACAAACCGCATACAAGATTACTTCTACAGGAGAACTCGTAGGACGTGAAATGGCTAAAAAAATGGGAATACCTTTTGGTATTATAGACCTGTCTCTTGCTCCTACTCCAGAAATCGGCGACAGCGTTGCAGGTATTTTTCAGGCAATGGGCTTAGAACATGCCGGTGCACACGGTACAACAGCCGCTCTTGCTATGCTCAATGATGCCGTTAAAAAAGGCGGCATTATGGCAAGTTCGCATGTGGGAGGTCTGTCCGGTGCTTTTATTCCGGTTTCCGAGGATGCCGGAATGATAGAAGCGGCAGAAAAAGGTTGTCTGACTTTTGATAAACTCGAGGCAATGACTTCAGTCTGTTCTGTAGGGCTTGATATGATTGCAATCCCCGGTGACACCTCTGCTGATACTATATCAGGAATCATCGCCGATGAAATGGCAATAGGAATGATTAACAAGAAAACTACAGCGGTCAGAATCATCCCTGCACCTGATAAAAAAGCCGGAGACAAAGTAGTATTCGGCGGGCTGCTCGGTGAAGCTCCGATAATGAATGTAAATTCTCTTTCAAGCACAAATTTTGTGCAAAGAGGAGGCAGAATACCGGCGCCTATACATAGTTTGAATAATTAAAAATTTAGTCTTCTTTTATTGTTCCGACTACATTATAAAAATATCCGCCAAGAGCACCAAGTGCAATACCCGGTAGCAAATAACCCATTATAGGACGTGCTTGTTTAGCTGCGTTTTTGATAGTTGTATCTGTAAGATGTCTTGAGGCTTTAATTTGATCGGCCATGACATTTTTGAGTTTATCAACACTTTCTTTTACAGCCTGAGGAGCATTCTTAATTTTTTCTTTTGCAGCTTTAGCTTCCTGTACTGTTTTTGCTTCCATTCTATCTAAGAATAATTTTAGTGCTTCATTTTCAGGATTTTTTTTGAAGAGAATTTTTGCTTTATCTGTAAATATTTTTTTAACAGATTCAAAGTTATATCTTTTTATTGCATCAGCCTGATTAAACATAACCGTATCAATCTCTTCTTTGCAGACAGGTGCAAAATAACGCAAACCAAGCCCCGCTGCACCGCCTGCTGCTATTGTCAGTGGCATACTTACATTTTTAGGTTCTGTGTTTTTAACTACACAAACTTGCACTTATCCTACCTTTTCTTTAACTTTAAAAAAGCTCTTCAAAAAATTATTAAAGATCCCGATGCGTAAGGTTATAACCTTAAAAAAAAAGATCTTTATTTAAATTTTTTATATTGTAACACCGCATATTCAATGTGTCAACACTATTTTTAGCAAACGCATATATAAGTTTACATCAAATACTTTCAAAAAATAGTCATAATAAATCCAATGCTGCAGTGACTGTCTGAAAAATCTTAATACAATCCATACGCATCAAGACTCACTTGAACACAAGCGAGACCGCCTCAGACAAAATCAGCCGGCATAAAAAAATCTGGAATTACAGCCGCCTTCACCGATTTTTAGCCGTATAGATTTAAGGCATTTCGGACATCTGCCGACATACGCCGTACCTTCTTTGTTTTTATAAACTCTGCCGTAAACACCGCAACAGGTAAACATAACCCCTACAAAATTTTTGGTTGACGGATTATTATACATAATTATTTCCCTCTTAATCTATAAAAGGTTCTGTTATTATTATACAACTTTCCCGAACATCCGTCACAAAAATCAAATATTTGTATGGTTTTATTCTGATAAAACCTGAGGAATATCAATATCAGGCTTGCCTAAAACTCTGACAAGCTCCAGTACAGATGCCTTCATCTGACATTTCTGAGAAGTGCCGTTAAAAAAGTCTGTATAAAAACATCCTTCGCACACACATCCTCTTTTATAACATTCCAGTGCCGTATTTGTCCATCTTCTTACGGCTATAGATCTTCCCATATCTCTGCTTCTTAGCACTTGGCTTATCCTCCCGAAGTAAGTCCCCTTAACGTTTTTTAAAGGGTTCCCATCCCTTTATTATTTATTTCCATGCCTTTTAAATCCAACTTTCACGAGCATGAACATCTTCTTTATTTTATTATAAAGACAAAAACCCTTTTTACAAGGCAATCATGAGGAATTGTAAAGTTATATTGCAATGCTTGATTTGCTTGGAACACCAGTATTTCATGTTTTTTAATAATCCACAATTCAGATGATGACATGCTTTTGACAGTTTGACATCATGTAAAACATGTCAGAGCACATGTTTTCATGTGATTTAATAATGGTTAAGAAATGTAAATATTTGTCAGGACAGGGCGGAAAGTAAAGTAATTTAACATATTTGAATCGGTCTTAAAAATAGTCTATATTTTTAATATGGCTGTAGTATAGCTAAATTTTTGCAATGTCAAACAGACAATTTATTCTAGACAAGGGGCAAAGTTGGAAAATAACTATTTTAAACTGTTTATAGATGATTTAGCAAAACTCTGGAACGGACTGGAAGTCGGACAAAAACTCGGGATAATTGTACTCAGTGCAATTACTCTTGTTGTTGCATCATTTTTTATTATGAAATCCATGGAACCGAACTGGTCTGTTTTATATTCAGAATTATCTCCTCAAGATGCGGCAGCAGTTTCTGAAAGTTTGAAAAAAGGCGGATATCCTTTTAAACTTTCTGCTGACAAAAAATCCATTATGGTTCCGCAGGAAATGCAGGACGATTTGAGGATATATGTCGCAGAAAATGACCTTATACAGGATTCTTCCCCGGGGTTTGAACTTTTAGACGAAATGCAATTAGGCTCTACGGATTTTAAAAACAAACTTACAAAACAAAGAATATATCAGGGAGAACTCACCCGTTCTATTGAAAAAATGAGCGGTATAAGAAAAGCAAGAGTACAGATTGCGGATCCGGAACGTTCTGTTTTTGCGGAAAGAGACGAAGCGCCTACAGCTTCTGTTATGCTGATTTTAGAACCGGGTTATAAGCTTAAAACCTCGCAGGTAAAAGCTATTAAAAATCTTGTGGCTTATGCTATTCCCAGACTTACTCCGGAAAAAGTTTTTCTGACAGATCAATCAGGAAATAATCTTTCTGATGAAATCGAAAAAAATTCAAACGATATTGAAAGCTATAAAACAAACTTTGAAACACAAACAGCTAAAAAAATACAGTCTGTACTGGATAAAATTGTAGGCCCAGACAACGCTTCTGTTCAGGTTAGTGCGGATATAGATTTTAATTCCACACGTTCAACAATAGAAAGCTATCTGCCGGTAGGAGATTCGCAGCAAGGAGTTTTAACTTCCTCTCAGACGGAAAGAGAAAACTATGAAAACCCCAATCCTAATACTACAGGTGCTCTGACGGGTACAAACAATCCGCCTCCTGTTAATCCGCAGACAGGGCAGAGCAAAAATCTAAATTATCAAAAAGAAAAAACATCTGCCAACTACAGTGTATCAAAAGAAGTTAAACAAATAATCTACGCACCGGGTTCCGTTAAAAGAATGACGATTGCAGTTGCTGTAAATAAAATATTAACTTCCGAAGAAAAAGAAGAATTGAGAAATCTTATTGCGTCTGCAAGCGGTGCTGATTTTAACAGAGGCGACGTTATTAATGTAACAAGTCTTGAATTTACCGCAAAAGAAAATGTCGAAGCTGTTGCGGAAAAAGAAGAAAAAGAATTTAAAACACAGCAGACACAAGAAATTGTTGTCAACAAGCTTGTTCCTATGATGGTGATACTGATACTCGGACTTGTTGCATTGTTTGTATTCCGATCCATGTTTGGTAAAGGCGGAGAAAAAGATGAGTTTGACGAAGAATATCAGGATCAACAGCAGACTATTACGGATAACTTAATAGACAAGTTTGAAGTTGAAGCTTTGCCGCAAATTGATGCCAAGCTCAATCCTGAACTTGATAAACTAAAAACGGATTTGACCGATACAATCATGGCAGATCCGTCGGAAGCAGCAAAAATACTTATTTCTTATATTAAGGACTAATTAAAAAATGGCAGCAGAATTAACATACGAAACCATGACCCAGAGACAAAAAGTTGCAGCGCTTTTGATTGCACTCGGGCCTTCTACGGCTTCGGAAATTTTGAAAAATATAAAAGATGACGATATTCTGGAACAAATAACCTTTGATATTGCCAGTTTAAATAAAGTTCCGTCAGAAATTTTGAATCAGGTGTTAGAAGAATTTCACTCCCTTTTTTTAGCGAGTGATTATCTTTCATCAGGCGGTACGCAATATGCAAGAACACTTCTTGAAAAAGCATACGGCGTGGAGCAGGCACAGAATATGCTCGGACGTCTTGTTAATCTGCTTACAACAAACCCTTTTCAGTTCTTTAATGATGCTGATCCTTCACAGCTTGCAACATCTTTTCAAAACGAAAACCCGCAGCTGATTGCGTTGATTCTTGCTTATTTAAAACCGGAAAATTCTGCAAAAGTTTTAAACAGCCTGCCTCCTGAAGTTCAGGCTCAGGTTGCGTTTAAAATTGCGGATATGAGTTCTACAAATCCAGAAATTATTTCCGAAATAGAAAAAATTGTAGAAGGCAAATTCTCTTCAGTTGTAGCGCAGGACTTTTCAAAAGCCGGCGGTGTCGGTGCACTTGCCAGTATTTTGAACCGTTCCGACCGTGCTACGGAAAAGAATGTACTTGAATATCTTGAGGTAAAAAATCTCGAACTCGCAGAAGGCGTAAGAGAGCTGATGTTTGTATTTGAAGATATTATTCAGCTTAAAGACAATGCAATACAAAGAATTATACGTGAAGTCGAAACAAAAGACCTCGCTATTTCACTAAAAGGTGTGCGTGAAGAAATTAAAGAAAAAATTTACAGCAATATGTCAGAACGTGCACAGGCTATGCTCAAAGAAGAACTCGAATACATGGGGCCTGTTCGAGCTAAAGAAGTTCAGGAAAAACAGACAAAAATTGTCGGTATTATCCGTGCACTGGAGTCTGCAGGTGAAATTGTCATAACAAGAGATACAGCTGAGGACGAATATATTGAGTAGAATACAGGGAGACAAGGTTAATTTTGGCAACTCCTTTGTTCTGAATGCAGAAGGTAAATCTCAGCTGAACAAAGAAATTTCCGATGCACAGCTGATAGCCGATTCTATAATAGCTGAAGCCAAAAAGCAGGCTGCAGCGCTCGTTGCACAGGCAAATACAAAAGCTGAACAAACAATGTCACAGGCTGTGTCAAATGCGGAAGCATCTAAGGATGAAATTACTGCAGAATCAAGAAAACAGGGTTTTGAAGAAGGTTATTCTGACGGCAGAGAAAAGATTTTAACAGAGATGGAGGATTTGATTTATAATCTGGATAACTTTGCAAAGTGCCGCTTTGAAATGAAAAACAGGATTATAAAATCTCTGCATACGGATATTCTTGACCTTGTCTTAAATATTTCGGAAAAAATCTGTAAAGTTAGAATTACGGAAAATAAAGAAATCTTAGAAAAAGTCGTTGAAAATGCAATTTCTATGCTCAAAGAAAAAGAATCCGTAACAATAATTGTAAATCCTGAAATGGCGGATAAACTTTATGCAATTTCCGATGATTTGAAAGAAAAAATCCATAATCTGGAGCATATCAAAATAATAGAGGACTCTTCTGTTTCTCCTGACGGGACAATTGTGGAATCCGTAAGTTCAAGAATAGACGCAAGAGTGAGTGCTCAGATAGAACAGATTGCGCACAAACTGTTTGCGGAACTAAACTCCACCCCTGAATCAAAACTTGTAAAAGAACTGGCACAGGAAGAACCGGAAGATAATATAAAAGAAATTGCGCAGGAACTTGCACCGGAGCATGATAATCATTTTGAAACAGACGAAAATGCGGAGTTATCGCAGGATTTCAATCCGGACAGAGATATAAATTAAAACAGCAATGATTAATCTCACAAGATACAAAGATATAATTAACAGCACAAATACACTGCAGGAAGTCGGCAAGGTAATACAAATTATCGGTTTGATAATAGAGGCCGACGGGCCGAAAGCAAGTATAGGAGACCTTTGTTATATTTACAATAAACTCGATGCAGAGCCTATCTGGGCAGAGGTTGTAGGGTTTAAAACACAAAAAATTCTTCTTATGCCGTTAGGCTCCATGGAAGGTCTTATGCCCGGAGCAGTGGTTATAAATACCGGTTCTTCAATGCAAATAAAAGTAGGTCCTCAGCTTCTCGGGAGAGTTTTAGACGGTCTGGGCAGACCGATTGACAACCTTGGAGAGATTAATTCACAATCGCTTTATTCCACACAGGCAGAGATAATAAATCCTTTAAACAGACAACTTATAAGAACACCGCTTTCTCTCGGTATAAGGTCAATTGACGGTTTTATTACCGCAGGTAAAGGCCAGAGGCTGGGTGTATTCGCCGGTTCCGGTGTCGGAAAATCAACAACTCTTGTCATGATGGCAAAAAATACAAACGCTGATTTAAACGTCATTGCGCTGATAGGAGAACGAGGCCGTGAGGTTAGAGAATTTATTGAAACTACTCTCGGACCGGAGGGCATGAAACGCTCTATTGTCGTTGTTGCAACATCAGAGCAGCCTTCGCTTGTAAAAATCAAAGCGGGTTTTGTTGCAACCGCTATTGCGGAATATTTTAGAGATCAGGGAAAAGACGTACTGTTTATGCTGGATAGTGTTACCCGTATTGCTATGGCACAAAGAGAAGTAGGACTTGCTGTAGGCGAACCTCCTGCTACAAGAGGTTATACACCTTCTGTTTTTGCTCTTATGCCAAAACTTCTGGAAAGAGCCGGAAGCAATGAATACGGAACCATAACAGGGCTTTACACGGTGCTTGTCGAAGGTGATGACTTTAACGAACCTATCTCTGACACGGCAAGAAGTATCCTGGACGGTCACATTATGCTGTCACGTGAACTTGCACATAAGAACCACTACCCTGCAGTAGATGTATTGCAAAGCGTCAGCCGTGTAATGAAAGAAGTTACATCAAAAGACCATGCAAAAGCTGCGGGCAAGATAAGAACGCTCCTTGCCGCTTACAAAAAAAATGAAGACCTGATAAACATCGGTGCCTATGTTTCCGGTGCAGATCCCGTGACGGATCAGGCCATAAAATTTATGACCCAGATAAACAGCTTTTTGCAGCAGCAAGTTGATGAAAAAACAAGCTATGAAACCACTGTAGAAACTCTTTTAAAACTTGGTAATCAGATTAATTTGTAAATAGCTGAAAACATAAATTTAAATATATATTTGCATGGGGAAAATAATGACAGAAGACATTCTTGCCAGAGGTAAAAAAAGAATAACCGATTTAATTGCATGGATAATAGTATTGATTATTTGGAATGCAATGATTGTCGGTGGGGTATTTTGCTGCTCGCAAGAAATGACAAAAATACTGTTGATTTCGAGCATTATTTTTACTTTGTTTGGTAACGGAACTTTTATATGGCAGCTGATGAATTTTTGCGGAAAAGAAATTTATATGACAAAAGACAATATAATTATAATCAAATCCGGAAAAATAAAAAAAATTATACCAAACAGTGAAGTAAAAATATCTACTGTTAACAAAAGCTTGAATTTTATCGGGGATAAAAATAATAAAAGAGAAGTTGTTCCTTTTACTGATATCAACGACATTGAATATATATTATATGAACTAGGCTTCGATTACACAACAAAAGGCAGTCTTAAAAAGGATGTTGTTATCACAATCATCGTGTTGATAATTATTGCTTTGTTTAAATATGGAGAATATCGTTATAATATCGTACAAATCAGAAAAGATGCCTCTTCATATATGGGTTATATGCAAAATTCTATAAAGAGAAAATGGAAACCTGCAGGACTGGCAAAAGGTTCTGTCATAGTTGAATATAAAATATCGAAAAAAGGAGAAATTTCAGACATAAAAATAATAAAATCTTCAAAAGATGCAGCTCTGGACAGTTCTGCTTTAAAAGCGGTGGAAAAAATTAAACTGCCCGCACTTCCTGATTCTATTACTACGGATTTTGTAATTACAAATTTTACATTTAATCATTAAACTGCAAGATATATACAAATATACAGCTTTTAAATACAATATAAACGGTTTTGAAACTAAACATTAAGAAACATTACAAAATAATTGTCTTTTTTGATACAAAAAGGCAATTATTTCTTTTGTAAATACTTTATATATATACGAGAGATAAAAAGAGAATTAAAGAGAGAAAAGATTTTTTAACA
>CALUVO010000021.1 GCA_944324245.1 Candidatus Gastranaerophilales bacterium
CAAGTACTTCATTTCAAATTTTTATTCTAAAATTTTTCCATTATGTTGACCTTGTTCACATGGCTGTTCGCTCTCTTCGTTCGACTCCACAGCCGCTCTTTCACTGTTTACAAATCAATAATTCAAAGAAAGACTATTGATAATTTCGTGAAGCCATTTTGCACGTTTCGCCTTAGCTCAACGGCAAAAGAAGGCAAATCCGCTGTCTTGGATTTTCTTCACGCTCGGACAGTTTCCAATTTTTATACTGCACGCCGTACGCATCAGGATGCCCTCGGATACAAGCGAGGCCGCTTCAGAGACTTTTAAGCGTAAAGAAGGATTTATACCCCGAGCCATTTTTTTACTTTGTCGGCTACATATGCAAATGTCGGTAAGATACCGAGATTTGCGGGTTTGAAATCAAGAGCTTTTGAATAAATCAGCAATGGAACCTGTTCTCGCGTATGATCAGTACCCGGTACAGTAGGGTCACATCCATGGTCTGCGGTTATAAACAATATGTCATCTTCTGTCATTTTGTCCATAATTTGAGGCAAAAATGCATCAATTTCTTCTATAGCCTGTCCGTAGCCCCTCCAGTTGTTTCTGTGACCGTATAGCATATCAGTATCAACCAGATTTGTAAAAATCAATTCACACTCAGGAGGTTCTTTAGAATCTGCTATCTTAATTTTATCCAGTTCCAAAGTATTGCTGACTGCTTTAAGTGTCAACTCAAGCCCTTCTCTGTTAGAACCTGTATGAATTGCATGAGAAATGCCTGATTTTACATAAATATCTTCAATCTTACCTATGCCGACAACTCTGCCGCCTGCATTTAGTATTTCATTCAACATAGTCGGTTTGGGCGGTTCCACAGAATAATCTCTTCTGTCTTTTGAAATACGTACCGGCTTTCCGTCAACGATGTGATACGGACGGGCAATAACACGTGATACGTTATTTTCACCTGTAAGGATTTCTCTTGCTATATGACACATTCTGTAGAGTTCATCTAATGGTATAACATCTACATCTACCGCTATTTGAAATACACTGTCAGCACTTGTGTAAATAATAGGAAATTTGGTTTTGTGATGTTCTTCATTCAGGTCTTCAATTATTTTTGTGCCCGATGCCGGATAATTGCCTAAAATCCCTTTGCATCCTGTTTTTTCTATAAATTCATTTATCACATCATCAGGAAATCCCTGCGGATAGACTTTAAAAGGCTCATCAAGAACAAGACCCGCAATCTCCCAGTGTCCGGTTGTTGTATCCTTACCTTTAGAGACTTCTTTCATTATTCCGTATTGTGCAATTGTATTTTCTTCCGGTGCTGCACCCATTACATCTCCGAGATTACCAATGCCCATTTTTTGCATAGTCGGGATGTGTAACCCCCCGTTTGCTTTTGCAACATTACATAAGGTATTACACTGTGGGATATCGTTGTAATCCCTGCAATCCGGCATTGCCCCGCAGCCCATAGAATCTATAACCATTATAATTGCACGTTTCATATAATTACCTCAAAAGATATAAGAACATTAATAATGCTATTATACATTATGCAAACAGGTTCTGTTAAGAATTGTTTGATTATTGCTTTTATATTGTAAAAATCAATTATGGTTACTATATAAAAAATCAAAAAAAGTGATTAAGTGTACTTCTTACCATAAATAAGTATAGACAGGGTTTCTAGGTATTTTTGAGAGTTGAAATATTAAGAAATATTAAGCTGAAAACAGGCATCGTGATTGCTTTTTAAAAAATAAATCTCTTTTACGATTGTAGTAGATTTTAATATATGCTACAATTATAGTAGAAAGGATAATAAAAAGAGTTAATCAAGATGAACACTACATTAGCCTACAATCACAAAAGTATAAGAAAGATGATAAATCATTCATTATACTTTACTGTATTGTTAAGCGTGTTTTGTTCTCAATCTTTTTTGATTAACAACAATCTTTTTGCAAGTGAAGCGATTAATAACGGAGCGAATATTGAACAAAATAAAGTAAAAGAGCAGACACGGAGTCTTACGGAGGAAAAACAACGATGGGAGTCAATGCTTCGGCAGCGATACCGCAACGGAGCGATTCTTACCATTGCTGACGGGGTGAAACATGTCCGTATGGTGAAATATATCAACGGAAGACCCGTAAAAATAAACATAGTCGAAGTTAATACAAAATTAAATCCAAATATTGAAATCGCTCCACAACTTGCATCCACAAATTTAAAACGAAGGGCAACTATTAGAACAATTGCATCACGCAACAATTCTATCGCCGCAGTAAACGGCACTTATTTTAAGCCCCAGACAGGAGTACCTTTAGGTACACTTATGATTAACAAAAAGGTCTATACAGGGCCTATTCATAACAGAGTAGCTATGGGTATAGGTAAAAACGAATTCAAAATGGCGCAGGTTCAGTTCGATTCGACTATAAAAGCAGGTAGAAATACTTTAAAAATAGACAATATCAACCAGCCGAGAATGCTTTCTACATACACATTATTATATACAAGAGACTGGGGTCAGACCTCCCCGACACCGCCAAAATACGGCGTAAATATAGCCATACAGCACAACAAAATCACTACAATATCTTACGGCTCCACAACTATACCGGAAAACGGATATGTAATATCCGGACCAAAGTCAAAGTTGGAGCCTTTTTTATCGGCTAAAAAAATAGAACTTGATATAAAAATGAGACCGGAATGGGAAAATATAGACCATATAATAAGCGGCGGCCCGTATCTTGTAAAAGAAGGACAGATATATGTAGATGTTACTGCCCAAAAACTCGGCTCAATAACAGGTAAAAATCCTAGAACCGCAATAGGTTACACAGCAAATAACGAGTTTATAATGGTTGCCGTTGACGGCAGAGAACACGCCTCTGTCGGTATGACTTTAGGTGAATTGGCCAGAATGATGAAAGGTTTTGGTTGTATAAATGCAATGAATCTTGACGGTGGCGGCTCTACCGTAATGTATGTACAGGGCAGAGTTGTCAATAATCCTGCACAAAGAGGCGGTATTCCGATATCAAATGCTTTGACTATAACAGAAAGGACGAAGATAGCATATGACGAAAAGAACAATTCGTAAATATTTAAGAAAACTGAAAAGACATGCGATAAAAGAAATTAAACGCAGTTGGAATTACTTTATAAGCAACAGTTTAATATTAATTTTTTAGCTTTTATCTTTTTATGCCGTTTAATTCATCAAAAGCTTTTTGAGCAGCAGCCTGCCATGCCGCAAATTTATTGTATTTTTCAATTGCAGTTTGCGCTTTTTGTTCAAGAGCATGCAGTTCTTTTTCCTTTTGATAAATTAATGCTGTATTATTCGGACATAGTCTTTTTATATTATTCAGAACAGCAGATCTTACAAGAACTTCTTTTTGCAGATTTGTAACCTTTTTACCGAGTATCTCTAATTTAGGACGCACCATTGTGTATTGAGTATACTTTTGTTTTAAATTTTCGTATGTATCTTTAGCATCATTAATTTTTGAATCTGTCCAATCAGCAGCTTTTTGTGCTGTTTCTTTGATTTTTGGGTCATTTATTTTTTCATCTACCCATTCAGAAGCTTTCTGCGCAGCATTTTTTATTCTCGGAGAAACATACTCTTTAGCTGCTATTATTTTTTCTTGCGCATCTTTTTTTGACTGTGCAAATTTCTGTTTAAACTGCGCTTTTATCTGTTGATATGTATTGCTGTTGACCGGTTTAATTTTCATAAGAAATCTCCTTATGTTTTATCATAACGTATAAGAAAAAAATTTTTGTCATACCAATTAAAAAAAGTAAAGAAATGTAACTTTTGTTTTTATATTGCTAAAGAAATAAAAACAAAAACCGATATTGTATATGTGGTTACAAAACGAAAGGATGGTAAAAATGGTTGATGGAGTTTCAGGAGTAGGCGCAGGCGTAAATATAGATGCACTTAAAGAAATTATACAGGATGTTGTAGAAGAAACACTCGAAGCTAAAGAAGCACAAAATGCTCAAGCAGTAGAAGAATCTGCTGATGAAGAATATACACTTGTTGACGAAGGCGATACTGGCGACCAAGCTGAAGAAAAAGTCTCAACGACAACAGATAGCGGACAGGCTGAGTCTCTTAATGCGTCCGGTTTAACTGGTCTGCTGTCAGCTATATCTACAATGCTGACAACGATGATGGAATCTATGGTTAAAATGTTAGGTGTAGGTCAGACGGATCAGGCAGCAGCAAATTCGCAAACTTCTTCTGATGGTATATATCAAATGAGTGCTGACGAAAAAGCATTTTTAACTTTAAATCCTGACTTTCTAAGAAACTTAGTTGCAAAAGAAAAATTTGAAGCTAAATACGGCGAGTCTTATACAGATGCGACAAGTAGCGGAAGTAAATTGAGTCGCCATATAGCGGATGTGAAATTAGATCACCTCAAATCGCAGGTTACAGATGAAGAAATGCAGGCATATTTACAGCTCAATCCTGATGTAATAAAAAATGCCATTGAAGTACAGAATAATTTTAAATTGGCCGAGCTAAATTCGTTATAAGGAGCAAAGCGACGCGAACAAGAACTCTATTCAAAATGATTGAGTATCATTTTGAATAGAGACTCTGCCGAATAAAAGCAACTAAATGTTGCTTTTATGAGAGGGCTAAGTCAAAAGCAGTGCTTTTGCGTGCAGTATGATAATTATGATATCTTGAAAAGGTGAGCAGTGACGATTCGAAGCGGAATCTGACGGGGCTTTGCCCCATGCGAAGGCAAACCACGCTTTGCCGTAGCGTCAGTATTCAAAGACAGGCTCGAGGCGGCAACTGCGACACTAGATTAGATAAATAAGTTAAAACAAAAAGAGGCAAATGCCTCTTTTTTGTTTTTAATAGCAATATTTCTACAGCTGAATTTGAGTAATTTTGTCATAAGCCTGAATAATTTTTGTTGTTATATTTGTTGCAACAGTTACTCCTAGCTCAGCTTTTGCCATCGCAGTCATAACATCGTGGATATCAGCATTGCCGTTTTCTTCCATAACATCTTTCATAAGCTGGTCTGGTGCGTTTAATTCTCTGTTAAAGTTTTCCACAAGACCGGAAAAAACTGATTTAAAGTCGTTTGTTTCCAGCTTTTCCACACGATTCATTCTAAACGGCCTGTTAGATACGCTTATACCTGTATCCAGCTTCGTGGGCTGCATTCTTTCAAATAAATTTATATTCGGTGCAAATTTCTTTTCTATCATAACTAAATTCCGTTTCGTTTATTATCCTAAATAGTTAGCCAGTATGTTTTTTACATAATTTTGTGTTTCTTTAAAAGGTGGAACACCGCCGTATTTATCTACATTACCTCCGCCGGCATTGTATGCGGCAAGTGCAAGTACAACATTTCCGTTATATCTGGCAAGAAGCCCCTTAAGATGCCTTACTCCTCCGTCTACGTTCTGTACGGGATTGTATGCATCTTTTACCCCCAGTCCCTTAGCAGTAGCGGGCATAAGCTGCATAAGCCCCATTGCTCCGCAGTGAGAAGTTGCTTTGGGGTTAAAGCCTGACTCTTGTCTTACCACAGCCATAACCAGTTTTTCATCAACGCCGTATTTTTGTGAGATTTTTGATATTAAATTTACTATCTGCTGTTTTGTTGGATTAACAATGTTGGTAATTTTGTTTTCTACTGTGTTTGCAGCTTTTTCCGTACTTTTTTGCAGTGCATTTGCCGCTGCTGTGAGAGCAAGAAAGTTTTTGCTTCCGGTGCGGAACTGGCCTTCGCCTTTCTGGCTTGCTTTTAAGATTTCTGCAAAAGTTTTTTGTTCTGTTTTTACTGCTTCAGGGTTAAGCTGTTTTTCAATATTAGCAACATGGGCTCTTATTGATTGAACCCTTTGCATAGCGGCTTCCTTGCCGCCTTGATCTATATATCCTTGTATTAGAGGAGAAAACATTTACTTTTGCCTGCCTAACTACCTGTTACTATTATTGTCTGCCTATTTCTACCGCTCTTTGTGCCATGCTTTTGGTTATTGTGATAACCGCAAGGTTTGCTTCATAGGCTCTTTGTGCAATATTGGCGTCTGCCATATCAACTATAGGGTTAACATTTGATGTTCTTATATACCCGTTAGCATCCGCATCAGGGTGACCCGGTTTATATATTCTTTCACCGAGGGTCGGGTCTTCAACTACACCTGTCAGTCTTACACCACCCTGCTGGAAAGGAATTGTTCCTACACCGAATACATCTTCTTTCATGGAGTTTAAAAGGCCGTGAAAAGAAATGTCATCTGTTGCCTGCAGCACAGGAATCTTTCTCACATAGTTAGGGGTATCAAGGTTTGCAATGTTTTTTGCGTGGATTTTGAGTCTTGCGCCGTGTGCTTGCAAACTCTTTTGACCTATACTCATTGTTTCCATTAAACTCATATCTTCACCTTCTTTTAAAACTTATTATCTGCCTACATTTGATACTGTTCGCATTTCGCTTATGTAAGCGGACATTTTTCTAGCTGCAACTGAATATAAAATAGACATTTTTTGCATTTCGGCAAGTTCATACGTTGGGTCAACGCCTACATCCTGCTCTTCTATCAATCCAGATGGACCCAGTTTTATAGAAAGCTCTGTTTCAAGAGGATTGTTCATTGTCCCGAGATACTGGTCAAAGCTGATATCTTTTCTCACATAATTAGGTGTATCCATATTTGCAAGGTTTGTAGACAGAGCTCTTTGTCTTTGGGATATCAAATCCAGCATAAGGTTATTTTTAATTATCGGATCCTTTGGTGTATACATTTTTATTTACCTGCCTTTGTTAAATTATTGTGTTAAATTTATTGATCTTTGATACATATCGTCAATAACTTTTATCAGTCTTGTGCCTGCAATCATTGAAGAATTGAGTCTCAAGACTTCGTTTACGTTTGCTATGTAGTTGGCATTAGAACGTTCCAAACCGCCCTGTGCTATATAATTGTGCTCTTTTAAAAGCATTGGCTCGCCGGAATCCGCAGTTGGTATTACTTTGTTATACTCTGTAGATTTTAAGCCTTCAGGGTTTTGAAACTGAACAACAGGAATTTTACCTAAAACAGTATGCTGCGTATGACCTTTTTCAATAATCATAACAGTTCCGTCCTGCTTTATTCTGAGTCCTTCGTGGTTAACCGGGACTTTTATTCCGTCACCGACAAGATAACCGTCGTTAGTAACGATATAGCCGTCTTTGTCAAGCTTAAAAGAGCCGTCTCTCGTATATTGTACTTCACCGTTTGGTGATGTAACCGGTATAAATCCAGGGCCGGTCAGGGCAACATCCAAATGTCGATTAGTTTTCATAAATGCACCCTGAGAATAGTCATAACGTACTTCGCCGTCTAAGTATCCGTTTTCATCAAGGATTTGCTCAAAACGAACCTGTTTATATGCATTTGTATTGAGGTTACCGATGTTGCTGGAGATATAGCCCAACCTTTCAAACTGCACATTGGTGTTTATAATACCTCTTCTTATTAATCCTTGTAATGTTGTCATATATTACCTTTCTTAGTAAATAGTTTTTTTAATTATAAATTTTAGTGTTTTATGAACTGCTCAATGATTGAATAGCCTTTGACAGATTGTTATTCTGCATTACAAACAACTGTCTGTTGGCTTCAAAATTACGTTTTACCGGAATAATCTGCAGAATTTCGCTGTTTAAAGAAACATTGGAGTATTCGTTGTATCCTTGTTTTATATTAGGGTCGAGTACCGCAACGCCCTGATTTGTAACAACAGAAAGCGTTCCTGCGTATTCCAGTTTGTTTGTTGCTTTATTAAACACTTTTACATCGCCGTTTGTGTATATTTTTACATCTTCAAGTTTTTCCGGAACCACAGGGAGTTTTATAGGGGTACCGTCATTTGCAAGTACGTGAGCATTTTCCAGAGTAAGAAGATTGCCTTCTTTATCTAGCTTAAAACGACCGTCTCTGGTTAATTTTATTCCATCAGGACTCTGATATTGAAAATATCCTTTTGCTCCTATTGCTATATCAAGAGGATTTATAGAGTGACCTATTCTTCCTATAGCATCATCTACTGCAGTAGAAAGAGCGTGTGTACCTATATACTCGGCAAAAGAAGATACAACAGGCTCTTTTCTTTGATATCCGACTTTATCAAATGAGTTGTAATTTTCATTTATTATACCGAGCATTTCAGTTTGCAGGTGCATAGCACGGATGCTTGTTGTTAATCCATTTTCAAAGAAATTTATTTCACCGCGTAATTTCATAATTTACACCTTTACTTATACACATTTACTATTTAATGATGTCGGCAAAAAAGTCAAAAAAAGTACAAAAATCTTAGAAAATCATATAAATGTAGTAAACTTTTCATGTAAAGAAAAGTTTTAGCGAAATATGCCGATATTCTGCATTTTATTTTTTAATAAATTTGCAAAACTTACAAAATTGAGATAGACACCGGTTAATTCAAATTAATCTATTTGGTAATTTCTAATCCGGAGCCGGTTTCTTTCAGGTTTGCAGCTTCATTTATTCGGTATTGTGCCTGAAATCCCGTACAATGACAGGCATAGATAGACTTTGTATTTAATTTTTTGAGATAATCAACTGTTTTTATAAGCTGCTTTTCTGACGCATCTTTTAAATGCAAACCCCCGATGATTGAATAAATTTTATCTGTTTTGCAGATTTTTTGGGCATATTCACAGATATTCACTATTCCGGAATGTGAACACCCCGTAACTATAACAATTCCTTCTTCTGTTTTAATTGCAAGTGCGCTGTCATCCAGAACAAAATCGGAAGCATTTGTTTCTTTTATTAAACCGACGGGTTGTTTTGCTTCAAAATCATTATTTCTGGGTATTTCTCCGAGAAATACTATATTCTTTGTTATAAAATACGGCTCATTTGTATACGTTGTATTAAAAACCGTTTCTATTTTATTTTTTTCGACCGGACAGCCAAAATCACCGCCAGAATCATATCTTTGTATAAAACATCCTGGGCAGGCTATGATTCGCGGCTTCTGTATGGTATCTTTAAATAAATCAATAATGTATTTTAGTCCTCCTGTATGGTCATTATGACCGTGAGAGAGTACAATGTAATCAAGACTTTTTAAATTTTTACCGAGTTTTTGGGCATTTTTTAAAAATACATCGGAATATCCGGTGTCAAAGAGAATACTTTTTCCTTCTGCTTCTATCAGGATTGATAAAGCCGGCTCTCCTAAAAAATAGCTGTCAGTTATGGTATTGTTATCTGTCAGTATTGTTAGCTTATACATATAAGTCTATTTTACAGAAATTGCTATAAACTTCAAATAAAAGATATTATGTAAAAAAAATGTCTGAGTGGGATCTTGCTTGTACTCAAGAGTATCCTGATATGTACGGCTCGTAAACTCGCCTACATCTCAAGCTAGGAGATGTACTGAAGTGTCCCCCGAAAAGTGGACAATTCAACAAGCGAAGCAATGCGAACGACAGTACCGAGCATGAAGAAAAGCTAAAAAGTAGTCGGAGTCAGTTCTGTAGGCAAAGATCAATTTGAAAAAGAAGCATAAAAAATAAAAGACCCGAAAATTTCGGGTCTTTTATTTTACCAGTCTAATAATTGTTTTAGTATATCCGGAATTTTTTCGGCTTCTTTATCCCCAATTCCGTTTATTGAAAATACTTGATTGGTTTTAGGATTAACAATACAGAATTCCTGGCAAGTGTTCGAAAAATCAATATCAGCTTGAGCATCTTCCATTGATGCAAATTTTTTCATTCCTGAAGCACTCTGCGGGTAAAAGTTATATTTTTCTGTGTACGTTGAATCTGTTGTTAAAGGATCTATTGCACTTATAAAAGCTTGTGCATACGGACAATCTGCACCTATATAGTATATGACAAACTTTTTATCTGTATATAGGTCTTTGTATTCACTTTTGGTTTTTAGATATGCAACTGTGCTGTCAAGAAGTGATTTAACCGAATAGTCGATACCTACCATGTCTGTCAATCCCGGAAATTCAGGAATTGAAGATTCCACTGAGCTTGTTTCAATTGCGGTTTTTTGTGCTTCATGAGCTTTTTTACTGTTGCAAGATGATACTCCCATTCCTATTACCAGAAGCATTAGTAGTGTGGCTATAAAATATTGCATTAAGTTTCTCCTTAACCATTTTTTGTATTTATCAAGTACATATTCAAATTTTTCTAATTCTTTTTTGCTGCAGCTTTTTAGAGATAACATTTGATTTTTTGACGGATTTACTATACAAAAATTCCCGCATGTTTTTATGAAGTCTAATTTTGCATTACCTTCTGCGGTTGTCATTACTTCTTGCGGAAGTTTTTGTTTTTTTTCTGCATTATTTTTATATCTCTTTGATTCATTGTAACAATTTTGATTGTACCTTTTCTGGAGGCAAAGTTGTAATATTTTTTATATTTAGTATTATTATAAAATATTTCATCTTATATAATTCTATCACAGGTCGGATAATGTGTATATTTTTTTAAGTTTGTTTAAATAAAATGCAGGTTGATAATTTTTGAAATATAACCAGGGTATGGTCTTAAAAGAAAAAGAATTGATTAAATATCTCCAGAGTCTGGGACTTGAGGTTCATACAGCAACAAAGGTCAGAGGGCATCAGGGATTTTATTTAAGAAACAGAATTGATATATCTAAAAACATTTCATTTTTTTATTTTGAATCGCTTCTTGTGATTAGTTTGTTGGTTAATCTGCTTTGTGGATTATTTTAACTCTGCTAGCAATTGTCTGAGTGGGACCTCGCTTGTACCCGAGGGCATCCTGATGCGTACGGCTTGTAGTAATTTTTATAATGCACGGAGATACTTCTTATCTCACTTAGCATAGCTCCATGCGAAACGTGCAAAATGGCTTCACGAAATTATCAATAGTTTTTCTTTGAATTATTGATTTATAAACAGTGAAAGAGCGGGCACGGAGTCGAGGCTAAAAAGCCGAGCGAGTGCCCATGTGAGTAAGGTTGATGAAGAGAAGAAATTTTAGAAAAAAATTTCGAAACGGAATACCAAACCTTACGAACGCCAATAATCCAAGAACGGATTTGCCTTCTTTTGCCGTTGAGCTGAGGCGAAACGTGCAAAATGGCTTCACGAAATTATCAATGGTCTTTCTTTGAATTATTGATTTGTAAACAGTGAAAGAGCGGCTGTGGAGTCGAACGAAGAGAGCGAACAGCCATGTGAACAAGGACAACGAAATGGAAAATTTTTAGAATAAAAATTTGAAATGAAGTACTTGACCTTGTGAACGCCAATAATCCAAGGCGGATTTTGAGCGGGCACGTAGTCGAGGCTTAGAAGCCGAGCGAGTGCCCATGTGAGTAAGGTTGTTGAAGTGAAGAAATTTAGAAAAAA
>CALUVO010000022.1 GCA_944324245.1 Candidatus Gastranaerophilales bacterium
GAAAGTTTATGTCCATCGGAAGCTTACGCTTCCTGCTCGACTTTGCTTAAATCGTGTCCGTTAATTTTATTTGTTGTTGAATCAACAGGTATTATCGTTTTTAGCTATTCTATTTTCAAGGTTCAAACTTTGCCAAATAACATCACAAAGTTAATTGTTGAAATTACTCAGCGGAAACTTATTTTCAGATTTTTGTCAAGCACAAACGGCTTCCAACTCATCCTTCAAGACGTTACCTCATCGTAACACGTTAAATTTTGTTGTCAAGTGATTTATTTAAATTTGTTATTAATTTAAATTTCAGCTAATTTCAAACCATTCCAAACAAGAACTAGTTTAATTATTAAAAGGGCTTACTTATAATTTATCAGGGAGTTAAACTCACCGCTTTAAGCAGTTCCCTCGGTGGCCCGCTGACCACTCTATTAATGTATCCCAAAGATTTTTTTATTTCAAGCATTTTTTTTAGATATTTTTCTAAAAATTTTATGTTATTTTTAAAATCGTTGATATAGCTGGCTTTTCAGCTTCATATTTCTTTATAATTATCTTTTTTAAGGTAATATTTTATATTTTTTTCACAAAAATCATGACGCATGACTTATATTTTTGTTCCATGACAAACATATAAAAGCCTGGATAAATCACTTCATTAGATGAGGCATGTTTAAATTTGTTCTAATAAAATTAAAATATATCTATATCAAAACAATATTATTAAATATTTTATAAAGGAGATTCCCCATGAAAAAAAGTATTATTACTACGGCAATCATCACAGCAGCTGCACTAAGCACACAATTTATTATGACAGCTTCTGCAGAATCCATGCCTTACGAGCCTGTTTTTGAAAGTGTACCTATTACAGAATCAATAACAACAGCAGCAAAAGAACAGCCTGCTAAAAGCACAATTTCCGAAGTACCAAAAATTTCTTCTGTACAGGCAACAACTACAACAAACACAGTAAACACTGCAGCACCGGCAGAAAACAGCAATCTGCAAAGTGCTTTAATGCAATTGGACGGTGCACAGGTAGAAATCAGAAACCAGCTTATTCAATACAAAAACGAATACTCTGATATTGATAACCAGTACAGAATAATAAAAGAACAAAGAAAGCTTAAAGCAAAACAAATAAAAGAAACTGAAAAGAAAATTAAATCCTTAGATTCCACAAAAGAAAAAATCAGAAAAAATATGGATTAATAAAAATATATAAATCAAAAATACCGCTATTAAATATAGCGGTATTTTTTTACAAATGTATCTATTATTAATAGACTAACCCCATATTTTGCAATGCCTTATAATCAGCATTATTTTTGTTTGAGAATGCTGTAATTCCGTCAGCATTAGCAAGAAATGCGTCATTCACATTAGAATTTGCCGGTGTGTATACTGCTTTTGAAGCAGGAGCATACATAGGTTTGTAGATACCCTCACCTGTTACATAGTTTTTTGCAAGAACAGCATTGCCGGAACCTGCAACACCGTTATAAGAAATAGCTTTGCCATGTTTTGTTATTACTTCTTTAAAACGAGGTCCGCCAAAATCGTAAGCCTGTGTAACTGTTGTACCTGATGGCATACGTTTTGTAATCACTCTATAGGGAGCGGTTTTGTCAGCAAAACGAACAATATTATCGCTCAGTATAGTTGCATTTTGTTTGCCGGCCGAAGCTATAAACTCATCTGCCTGAGGAGAGCGAAGTAAACCTTCTAAATTCATATTGCCTACATTTATTTTTCCTGCTGCTACTTCAGATGTTTTTACAGCACCTGCTTTTGTTAAATTAACAGCTTTAGTGCCCAATTTCATAATTCCGTTTAAAATAGACATACTTAAAGACCTTTCCTTTCTTTCAACTAACACTTACATAATTAACAAGTTAATTTACTTAGAATTATTGCTATGCCTATAATCCAGCTTCATCTATCCTATCCTATTAGACATTATGATTGAGTTTGAGGCTATATTAAATTTGCATTTACATTTCGTAACATGTTGATAATATGACCTTATTACAGACTCTTTGTATTTATGAACAAAATTTTCGTTAGCATAAGCGTTTAGAAAATTTTGAAGATAAATACATTAGAGTCTGTTTTAATCAGCTTGTTTTTCTTTAATTGTTCATTTCTTTCTCTTTTTTTGCGAAGAAAAAGAGAAAAAAACAGAACCATACCCTAAAGGGTAGCCTGATATGTACGGCTCGTACCTCGCCTACATCTCAAGCAAGAAAGAGAAAAAGGACGCTTATTCAAAAAAAACAGTAAGTATTTTAACGGCAATTTTTCAGCGACAGGCACTGTAAAAATTGCCTCAAAACACAACTGTTTCTAATCAATGTCACAACAGGGCATGCCGCCTCCGTACCCCCTGCTATTTACATAATTTTTCATATCGTCAACTGACTCCAACTACTTCTTAGATTTTCTTCACGCTCGGACAGTTTTAAAATAAATAAAATGCCGGCGCAGGCAAGTCCGGCTCCGGCAAAGTTTACCAATCTTGTTTGTTATTGACTGACAGCTTTTTTGAACTCTTCTACATCTTCTTTTGTATCAATGCCAATTGGTTTAAAATTTACAACAGAAGTAATAATCCTCATACCTGACTGTAAAGCTCTTAGTTGTTCCAGGCTTTCAGCTTTTTCAAGCATTGTCTGCGGAAGCGAAGTCATTTTAAACAGAGCTTCTCTTTTATAGCCGTACAAACCTATATGCCCGTAGAATACGGCTTCGCCGGTATTCCTTTCGTAAGGAATTTTTGAACGGGAAAAATACAGCGCAAATCCACTATTGTCTGTGACACATTTTACAAGATTCGGATTTTCTATTTCACTTTTATCCTCTATTACTCTTAAAAGTGTAGCTATATCAGCATCCTTACCTGTTTTTAATGCGGTTATTACACTGTCGATACTTTCCGGTGTAATCATGGGCTCGTCGCCCTGAAGGTTAACTATATATTCCATTTCAGGATGTCTTTGTGCGACTTCAGCAATTCTGTCAGAACCGCATTTGTGGTCTACCCTTGTCATTTCAACTTTTCCGCCAAAGGATTTAACGCAGTTAAAAATTTCTTCATGGTCTGTTGCAACAATAACTTCATCCGCCTGCTTTACTGCTAAGGCTTTTTCGTATACCCATTGGATTATGGGCTTGCCTTCCACTTCTATAAGCGGTTTGGCATGCAGCCTTGTAGAAGCATAGCGAGAAGGAATTATTATTGCTGTTTTTGACATAACTGCTCCCTTATTTCTTTTATTTATATTCTGTGTTCTGCTATAATTATATTACAAAATAGGAGAGAAACGAGATAACGTGGCAATATTTTCCGATGATGAAAATATCCAAAAAACGTTGGATATAAACAAGAAAACTAAAAATAAGAATTTGGAAACAAAAGAAACCGCATTTGACAAATCTTTTGAAAACAATATTCGTCCAAAAACGCTGGTAGAATATATTGGTCAAAGTGCATTAAAAAATACTCTGAAAATTTCTATAGAAGCTGCAAAAAAAAGGAATAAGCCTCTTGACCATCTTCTTTTTTACGGCCCTCCGGGATTAGGCAAGACAACTCTGGCTTCTGTTATAGCAAATGAACTCGAAGCAAATATAAAAATAACCTCTGCACCTGCGCTGGAACGACCCAGAGATATTATAGGCATTTTAATGTCTTTAAAAAACGGAGATATTTTGTTTATTGACGAAATCCACAGACTCAATAAAGTTACGGAAGAAATATTGTATCCTGCAATGGAAGATTTTTTTCTTGATATGACAACCGGAAAAGCTCAAACTGTAAAAACTTTGCGTGTTCCATTACCAAAGTTTACCCTCATAGGTGCAACAACAAAAGCAGGTGAACTCTCAGGACCGTTGAGAGACAGATTCGGTATCATTCACAGGCTGCAGTTTTATACTGTTGAAGAGCTTTCAAAAGTTGTGTCACGTACTGCTAAAATTCTTGAAATATCAATTAATGAAGAAGGTGCAGTTATAATTGCAAGCCGTTCAAGAGGTACACCACGTATAGCAAACAGGCTTGTAAAAAGAGTTGCGGATTATGCTTTTGTAAAAGCTGACGGGAAAGTCGATGCAAAAATTGCACAGGAAGCTCTTACAGCGTTAAATATTGATGATAACGGGCTTGACGGTACGGACAAAGCACTTTTGAAACTTATTATAGAAAAATATGACGGCGGTCCTGTGGGGCTGGAAACTATAGCTGCAGCATTAGGAGAAGATTCCAAAACCATAGAGGATGTTTATGAGCCGTATCTGCTGCAAGAAGGCATAATCCAGAGAACTCCCAGAGGCAGAAAGATTTCGCCTGAAGGATACAGGTTGATGGGCTATAAAGTTCCGTCCATACAGCAGCAGCTTTTTTAAAACTTAAAGCATTTTTAGTTATCTAATTTCGGGAAGAGAACAATTCTTCCATCTTGCTGTCTCCATTGAATATAGCCGATTTTTGGCAGTTTATCAAGATCAATAACAGTTACAAGCGCCCAATTACCGCTTAATTTATTCAGCCTAATTGATTTTATCAGTGTAAAGCCCCCCAGTTTTTGAGAACCTTCATAAGCACCGCTATAGATACCTCTTTGTCTGTAATCTATATCTTTCATATAGTAAAGACCGTATTTTTTTCCGTAATATGAATAAAAATCTTTGAGCCCCCAAAAATCATCCTGCGAAGCAGGTTTTATCCATGCTGATTTATTGTTTATTCTGTCATAAATAATCTTGTACCAATCATCCTGCTCATCTATAACCGAACAAAATGCCATTTTTTTTGCTGAAACCTGTGCAGCAAAAAGTTTTGACGGTTCGGCAGAAAATTCTTTGTAATTGACCTCTGTGTCAGTCCATTTTACAGATTCAACAATCTGAGAATCATATCTGGGATACAAATATAAATTAAAGCTCTCAGGCACCTGCAAAAAACCAATAGTTTCTTTGCTTATAGAACCTGTATACCTCGGCATCACATCTGCAAAAACAGGCATGCAAAACAAAAAGAAAAATAAAATAAAAGACAAATACAAAATCTTTTTCATAATAAAAGTTTAGTACGAATTTACTTTTTTTTCAAAATTTACACAAACAAATTTGTAACTTCGAATTTGTTTACATCAATAAGTCCTTTGTCCGTAATTTTTAATTCGGGAATTACAGACAAAGACAAAAATGCCATGCTCATAAAAGGCTCATCTATACTGCAGCCGATTATTTTTGCCGCATTATCAAGTTCCTTAATTTTTTCCTGTACCTCTTGCGCCGGTCTGTCTGACATAAGCCCTGCTATTGGCAGTTTCAGATGGGCAAGAGTCTTTCCTTTTTCCACAACAATTTTTCCGCCCTGCGATTTTACAAGTTCAACTGCAGCATAGTACATATCCTCATCATTCGTACCTATAACAATCATATTATGAGAATCATGTGCAACAGTCGAAGCAATAGCACCGGATTTTAACCCAAAACCTTTTACAAATCCGAGGCCTATATTTCCTGTGGCTTTGTGGCGTTCTATTACAGCAATTTTTAAGATATCATTGTTAGTATCAGAAACAGCAAAACCGTTTTCTGATTTAATTTTTTCAAGAGTTTGTTCCGTTATAAGGCTGTTTGGAAAGACTTTTATTACTTTTGCCGTGTCAGAAACAGCTTTTATTCTTAAATCTTCCCTGTAAAGATATTTTATATTTACAGAACCTCTCAAAACCGGTGCTTTGAAAGAATCCGTATCTATAACCATTTTCCCGTCTTTTGCAACTATTTGTCCATTTTTAAATACCATCAGAGGTTCAAAGTTTTCTAAATCTTTAAACACGGCAATATCAGCTTTGTACCCCGGAGCAATCGCACCGAGATTTGGCAGATTAAAATATTCAGCGGTGTTGAGGCTTGCCATCTGTATTGCTTTTATCGGGTCAACACCATACTTAACAGCTTTTTTAACCATTCTTGAAATATGTTTTGCAAGATGTTTCGGGTGTCTGTCATCGGTTACAAACAAACATTTTCTTGTATTATGTGATTTTAAAACAGGCAAAAGCGGTTCCAAATCTCTTGCTCCAGTTGCTTCTCTCACCATCAGATACATACCGAGGCGCAGCTTTTCAACAGCTTCTTCCGGTGTTGTGCACTCATGGTCTGATTTTACACCTGCCGCGGCATAAGCATTTAAATCTTTACCGCTCAAATGAGGTGAATGCCCGTCTATACGTTTATTTTTAGATAAACCCAGTTTAATTTTGCTCAATACACTTTCATCGCAATTTATTACACCGGGAAAATTCATCATCTCCGCAATACCGAGAACCCACGGTGCATCTATAAGAAGTGCAAGATCATAGCTGTTTAAATCAACACCCGAAGTTTCAAGAGAAGTAGCCGGAACGCATGACGGCAGCATCATATAAACATCAAGCGGAAGATTTTTTGTGGCTTCTCTCATAAAACTAATGCCCTGCAGCCCCATTACATTTGAAATTTCATGAGGATCTGCAATAACCGTTGTGGTGCCTGAAGGAACTACAAGTTTTGCAAACTCTGAAGGCATGAGCATTGAGCTTTCCAGATGCACATGCCCGTCAATAAAAGAAGGTGAAACATATGCCCCGCCCAAATCTATTTCTTCTCTGCCTTTATAACCTTTTGCAACACCGGCAATCACTCCGTCTACAATTGCAACATCAGCATCGTAAATTTCTTCTGAGAGAACATTTATAATTTTTGCGTTTTTTAAAACTATGTCAGCATCAATTTCGCCTTTTGCTGCTTTTATGATTTTTTCTGTTTCGTTTAAATTCTCTGTATCAAAAATACCCACAATATTACCTTTATTTTTTAAATCTATTATACTATACTTGATATGATTAAGAAATGTATACACAATATATATGATTTTTTTATAAAAATAGTGAATTTTAAAACTTATGTGCTATAATAGTAGTAGAAATTACTGCAATGATATTGCAAAAGTGTGTTTACAACGAAACAGGTAACAAAATGAAATTGATGTATTACAATTTTATTTTTGCTATTTGCATCCTGACATTGATAACAACAGGATGTCAGAAAAACAGTGCGCCTGTTATAAACACAAGCAGCGGCATCATTATACACAGCAGTGATTTTACGGGCAATTTAGAGCAGAAAGTTGCCTCATCAAAAGCCCGTATAGAACAAATAAGCGCTCCCACGGCAAAAAGTACGGGTGCAGTTATTCACCTCGGTGACGGTTACGAAAAAATCGAGATGGGACCGCTTTTTGATTAAGAAAATATAATTTTAATATTTTATATAAATAAATTATTTTGCTTTTAAAATTTTCAGGCAAAATTATGTCTAAAATGTTTTAATTTATTTTCTTTTGTATTACTATAGACGTAATTCTGTACATGATTGAAAAAGGAATAGAAATGAATTATACACACGGCAGTTTAGAAAATGAAATTTTAAAAACAATATGGATGTTAGAAGAAATAGATGAAGCTGATGTTTCCGTTAATGAAGTACAGGAAATAATCAACAGAAATTCAGCTTCACAAAGAGCATATACAACTGTTAAAACAGTAATGGACAGACTTGTAGAAAAAAATATGCTTGTAAGATACAAACAGGGTAAAAAATTCTTTTACAAAACTGTTTCTTCGCGAGATGAAATGGCGCAACAGGCTATCAAAAAACTTGCTAATCAGTATTTTAACAACGATATGAGCTCTCTGGCTGATGCCGTAAGAAGTATGAGCGCAGTTCAAAAAGAATGCAAAACTCCGGAATTAGTATAATAATTAAAAAATTAGAAAAAATAGAATCGTTTTTTAAAGAAAAAATAAAAAAAACAGCTGCTTTGAACTTGCAGCTTGAAGAAGCTGAAATAAAAAGACAAAGACAACTTGTAGGAAATATTATTATTGCAGTTTTAACGGAGAGAATACCTGTAAGAAAAGGTCTTTTGCTTTTTCCGAAAGGTTTTACGGATGCTTCTTTGCATGCGGCATGGCATGCGCTGTGCCATTATGAAGCGGATGAGGATATAAAAGCAAAAGATTTGGAATTTAATAATCAGCAGGTAGAATTATTGGAATTAATTGCTTTTACGTTTAAAGACGGTAAACCATTGCCGCAAAATATCATAGACGCATACAAACCTTATTATCAGGATGATCCGATTTCTTATGAAAACGGAATAAAAGGTTTAATAAAAAAGCTTTTGAGATTTATTAACTTTTAATCAGTTTTTTTACCTACCTGATTTCTGCCGTTTTCTTTTGCAATATAAAGACAGTCATCGGCATATTTAATCATCTCCTGCGGAGTTTGGCCGTTTTGAGGATATGTTGCAACACCGAGACTTATCGTAACATTCACATCATTGCCGTTTACAAGCTTCAAAGGTTGTGCACTCACTGCTTTACAGATTTTTTCAGCAGTTGTAATTGCATCCTCATTATTTGTGTTTGTAAGAATTATAGACATTTCTTCTCCGCCATATCTGCAAACAATATCGCTGCTTCTCACATTTTTTTTGAGAATCTGTGCAACCTGCCTCAATACTGCATCACCTGATTGATGTCCGTATGTATCATTAAATTTTTTGAAAAAGTCTATATCTATCATTATCAAAGAAAAATTTTTGTTATATCTTTTTGAAGTTTCTATATTTTGCAGCATTTGTTCCTGAAAATATCTGTGATTATACAATTCAGTCAGTCCATCTGTTGTAGCAAGCGCATAAGTATATTCAAGGTCTTTTGATTTCATAATGTATTTTGCAAGATAACAAGCAATAAACACCAGTATAATAGAAGCAACCTGAATAATAATGCCAACCCAGATGTTAAAATAATACATAAGTATAGTCGCCATAATAAGATATATAACGACTGTCAGTATTGCTACAAGAGAAGAAATAACTGTTGATTCACTTCTTACTACAATCAAGCCGACAAACAAGCTTAATAAAATCGACAAAAATATGTCTGTAAGCGGAGAAACACGTTTTATAAAATTGTTATCCAGCACATTGTTTATAAAAGTAGCATGGATTTCCACTCCGGGGAAAATTTTGTCTGTCGGAACATTTTTTAAATCAAACAATGATGTGGCACTTGTTCCTATATAAATAATTTTGTTTTTAAGATAGTTGTCAGGTATAAGTTTTGTGCCTTCATACATTGTTTTTTCTACCTTCCACATAGGTATATATTCAAATGTAGTATTTGTGTTTATTCCGCTCGGGCCATACCAGTTTAAAATTACTGAGCCTTTTTCATTCAATGGAATTTTATGCTCTCCGAGAAGAAGATTTCCTGATTTGTCTATTTTAAAATCTTTTATTTTCAATCCCTCTTTTTGCGCAAGATATTTCATAACAACCTTAAGGGCAAGATGAGGATAAAAATCATCTTTATAAGCAACAAAAGGATGTAAATCTCTCGCTATACCGTCTTCATCACGAACAAGGTTTATGTGTCCAATGTTTGAAGTTGAATTCATTATCTGAGAAATTATAGTTCTGCAATTTTTAAAATAAGTATAATTGTTCTTTAAATTTATATCAGAATCATTTTTTATATCAGCTTTTAAATATTCCGGCAAATCAGCCGGTTTTCTTAAATCAAAAGATTGATTATCAAAATTTATAGCAGTAAAAACATTGTCATATTTTGCAATTGTGTCCGCAAGTTTTTTGTCATCGTTGTTGCTGCTTTTTAATGATTTTACAAACATCAGATCAAATGCAACAGAGCTTACTCCTTGCTTCTCAAGATATGTAATAATATCTGAATAAATATTTCTTGATATCGGCCACTCGCCGTATTTCCCTAGAAAATATTCATAGCTTTCATCATCTACAGAGAGTATAACAATATCTTTAGATACTTTCTTATATGGTGAAAGTATATTTTGTCTCGCATCAAAAGTTTTGTTTTCTATAGATGCAAAGAATTCTTTTATAGTAGGATTTGAAAGAAAGGAAAATAAAACACCTGTAGTAATTACTATATAGATACTATATAACAGGTATTTTAAAAATGTTTTATTTTTTAAATATTCTTTAATCTTTTTCATAATTTTTGTTTAACTCCAGTAATATTGAGGTTAAATTGACTAATTCGTCAGGATTTTGCAGATATTTTAACAAGCACTCTTCATTAAGATTCATTTCTTAAACTCTCTCTTTTGTAATAGTTGGTAAATTCTAATAATTGATAATGGGGATATTATTATTTTGACAAAATTTGAACACGAAAAAATCACCCCAACAAAGGAAATTTTAACAAATATTATCATAGCAGCCCGCACTTGTGCACGGGAAGGCACCATTGTCCATATTTCATAATTTTATATATTGGTAATTAAATATCAAAAATTGGACTTCCAATCTAAACCTTCTCTAAACAGGAAAAGAAAGCTCTGACAGATTTTTTATGCAGGAATTTTTATCACAAATTCCGTACCTTTCCTCTTTTGCGTTTTAAAATTTATACTGCCATTGTGTTTTTGGATAATTTTTTGAGAAATTGCCAGCCCAAGACCTGTGCCGATTCCTATCTTTTTTGTTGTTGTACCGGCTGTAAATATCCTGTCTTTAATACTGTCGTCAATACCGCAGCCTGTATCTTTTATTTTTACTGTTAAAATATTATCCTTAAATGTTGTTGTAATAGTGATTGTTCCTTTTTTTTCAATACTGTGGCAGGCATTGATAAGAATATTCATAAAAACCTGATTAAGCATGTTGGGATAGCATTTTATCTGCGGAATATCGCCGTAATTTTTTATAATTTCTATTTTATTTTTTGTTTCATGTTTTATAAGCTCAAGAGTTAGATCAAGTTCTTTATTAATATCCGCATGCTGTAAATCAGACTCATCCAGCCGGACAAAACGTTTAAGACTCCGGACAATACCGCTTATTCTTTTTATAGCTTCTTTGTCAATTTTGTTTATATTTTGGATATTTTCCAAAATAGAAGAATCATCACACTCTTCAGAAAGTTTTGACAATAGTTTTGATAAAATATCGTTGTTTGCATTTATCGAACCGAGCGGGGTGTTGATTTCGTGGGCAACTCCGGCTACAAGCTGGCCTAAGGAAGCCATTTTTTCGGAATTGATAAGCTGCAGCTGGGTTTCTTTCAGCTCTGTCAGTGTATTTTCAAGCTCCTGATTTTTTTCTTTAATCTGTGAAAACAAAGATGCCTGTACAATTGCTGAGCCAAGCTGCGAGGCTATGGACTGAAGTACGTCATTTTGGGAATCATCATAAAATTTTTGACCCGTATAAATTATCAAAAGCCCCAGTATATTCTGAAGTCTTGAGACCGGCACTATTATTCTGTTGAGCTGAACAGGAAAAGTCTTTGTACTGTTAAGATAATCTTTTATGCACGCACCAACTTTTATTTCTTTTTGCCGTATGCTTTTTTTTGTATCTGCTGAAAAGTCTGCTTTTTCTCCGATTACTTCTTTATACTTTTCAGGATAAACTTCCTTTATATAAAAATTTTTGTCATCCGCTTCAGCATAATATACCTTTATTGCACCAAAAAGGTTAAAAAGTTCTTTTAATGCGGAATCAATAATCTTATCCAAATCCATTGATTCTCTAATTACATTTGAAATTCTGTGCA
The DNA here is from genome assembly GCA_944324245.1 of Candidatus Gastranaerophilales bacterium. Taxonomy (GTDB): domain Bacteria; phylum Cyanobacteriota; class Vampirovibrionia; order Gastranaerophilales; family Gastranaerophilaceae; genus Limenecus. The sequence continues at coordinate 11,664 of CALUVO010000022.1, forward strand.
TCAGAGCTAATTTTACGGTTTGTGCCTGTGATTTTTGCTGCAAAGCCGCAAACTGTTTGTTTTCTTCTGCAAGTGTAAGATACTGCTGGCGTATAAAAGCATATTTTTTTTCTGTTTCTTCAAATAAAATTTCAGGAGTAATATTTTTGAATACAAGAACTTTATATTCATTTTGTAAAAAGGATTTTATACGATAGTAAAAAAACTGTTCTTTTGTTTTTTGATAAACAGCATTTGCACTGAAGCTTTCCGGTGAGTCAATAGCAAAGATAACAGGATTTGCTTCCATCAAATTGTCAGAATCAAGCATACAAATGTCAAAAGAAAAATAGTTTCCGAATTTTTCTAAATTTTTGACCCCGCCAAAATTTTTTATAAAACTCAAATTCTTAAACACAATTTTTTTACTGCTGTCCAAAATCAAAACCGCAGTATCAAAGTTATTGTATAAACTAAAATTACTATCAGGCATGTTTTATATTTTATCACGCTATTGAAGAATGAAAAAATGTATTACATAAGAAACAACAATCCCGAGAATTGCTCCCATGAAAACTTCAAAAGGAGTATGCCCGAGAAGTTCTTTGAGTTTTTCACCGGCAGCAGAAGGTCTGTGAGCGTAAAATTCTTCCATAACCCTGTTCATTGTTGCAGCTATTTTGCCTGCAGAACGTCTTATACCGGCTGCATCATACATTACAACAAAAGCATACCCGAGAGCTATCGCAAAAGGAATAGAGTTCATTCCTTCGTTATATCCGACAGTCATAGAAAGTGCTATTACACCTGCACTGTGAGAGCTCGGCATACCTCCTGTTGTAGTAAAAATTTTAAAATTGATTTTTTTATGAACAATTAAAAAATAAATAAATTTTAAAACCTGTGCGATAAAGGCAGAAATAAATCCGTTCCCGAGAACTTCTACTGCTGTACCGGCTTCATATAACATTAAGCAACCCTTTCCGTGATACTGTTTGCAATTTCTTGCAAAATATCAGATACAATATTATTTTCTTTTAATATATCACAAGCCTCATCACAAAGTGAAGCCACCCGTTGTTTTGCTGTATCCATTCCGTAAAGACTTACAAATGTGGCTTTTTCTTCCAGTGCATCTTTGCCAGGAGTCTTGCCGAGTTCCTCAAGAGTAGAGGTTACATCTAAAATATCATCCATAATCTGAAAAGCCAGTCCTATTTTTTCTGCATAATCAGTTAAAGCCGCAAGCTGCAGTTCATCAGCATCGCCTAATATTGCACCTGTTCTCAAGGAAAGTTTAAACAGTGCGGCAGTTTTATTTTCGTGGATAAAATGCAAAGTGTCTTTGTCTATCTGTTTGCCTTCTGAATCAATATCCACAACCTGTCCGGCTATGAGTTTTTCCGCTCCTGCGCTTACAAGAAACTCCTCAAGAACTTTTAAGATTTTATCCTGAGAAACCGTTTTGGGTGTTTTTTGGATAATAATCTGCGGAGCAAAAGACAGTAAAGCATCACCCGCAAGTACTGCCGTAGACTCGCTGAATTTTTTATGATTAGTTAGTTTTCCGCGTCTGTAATCATCGTTGTCCATACAGGGCAGATCATCGTGAATCAGACTCTGTGTATGAAGCATCTCTATAGCACATGCAGCCGGTATTGCCTGTTCAAAGTTTCCGGATAGAACTCTGCAGGTTTCAAGACACAGCACGGGACGAAGCCTTTTGCCTCCGGCAAGAACAGAGTATCTCATTGACTCCCAGATTTCTTCCGGGTATTTAAGCGGCAAAAATTCATCGAGTTTTTGCTCTATAAGTTTTATATAGTCATTTAGCTGCTGTTTTACGGATTGTTTCATTATTCGTGTATTTCCTTGTCTATATCCTGATTACTTTTACGTCTTGATGTTTGGCGTTTTTTAGTGCTAATTTTTGTAATTTCTCTGTTATGCACGATTTTTGAGCGTGTTTCTTTTTTCTTTCCGCTGTATGTAACCTGTTTTTTATACTCTTTTGCTTCTTTAACAAATTGAAGATAGCTCTGATATCTTGTTTCATCAATCATATCGAAATGTTCAAGTATTTTACATCCTGTTTCTTGTTCATGCAGGCAGTCAGAAAACTTGCATACGCCGTATTCAGTCCGGATTTTTGATATTTCTCTAAATAAGGTGCTTACCTGTGCCGGCATCAAGAAATCAAATTTCAGCTGGCTGAAACCCGGTGTGTCAACAATTTTCAAATCGTCTTCCGGCGTAATAATTTCGCAATGCCTTGTTGTGTGAGTACCTCTTTCAGTTTTTTCGGAGACCTGTTTTGTTTTAAGGTTCAAATCAGGACAGACAGCGTTTATCAAAGAAGATTTCCCCACACCCGATGCTCCGCAGAGTACTGTTATTTTTCCTTTTAAAAAATTTTTAAATTCTTCTATTCCGCTGCCTTCCAGTGCAGAAGTAAAAAGCAGTGTGTAATTAAGCGGTTCATAAATTCTTTTTATATTTGCAATAATCTCTTCTTCACCCTCAAGGTCATTTTTGTTAAAGCACAAAACCGGCTGCAAATTGTAATATTCGCAAAAACACAGATATCTGTTCAGCTGCTCAAAGTCCAGTTCAGGCTCTTTTATGGCAGAAACAATAATTACCTGATTTATATTGGCAACTTTGGGTCTTGGGATATAGCTTTCGCGCGGCAGAACTTTTGATATAAAAGCCTGTTTTGAGTTTTCATTTATCTGTTCAAGTTCTGCAAAATCACCGACAACTATACTGTCTTTTCTCTTTTTTAAGACATCTCTGATTTTGCATTCATACACTTCATTTTGTGTATGTACATAGTAAAAATCAGAATGTATTTTAAAAATTTGTCCTTTCATTCTATTGATTATAGACCAACTGCGCCTTAGCGTAAATAAAAATTTAGGTTTGCTTTTTTCTTTTAGTGCTATACTGATGTTGTAAAATTTGATTTTCCCTTTTAGCGGCATCGTCTAGGGGTTAGGATAGCAGATTCTCATTCTGTTGACACGGGTTCGAATCCCGTTGCCGCCGAACTATTACAAAGTAATATTGATATATTTGGGGATTCTCACGGCAAATTTATTTTCATAAATTTGCGGTTCTACCTCTCGCAAAACAATTCACTGGATTGTTTTGCTCGGCAGAGTCGTTGCCGCCGAACTTTTTTGTAACAAAAATTACGAGGCTTGTGCCTCGTTTTTTGTTACGAAAAGGCATAAGGAGGTAAAAATGCCGGTCAAGATGTTGAATTTTGCCGGCATTTTATCTGAAATTGAAATTAACTAATCCGAGAAAAATTTGTGATAAGATTCTGCCGTCCGCCTAACTACTTGTAAGATATAGAAACTGTCAGCAGATGCCAAACCGGATTGGTTTATCAGCAGAGTTCCGCATCGCCAAGACCAAACTGCTCAAGAGAGCCTGACTTTGCCTGAACACAAATAAACTGCATTTCGCCGTCCCCTGTATTTTCAATGGTTCTTGATGCCTGAGGCAAGACTTTAACGGCAGAGCCTTCTTTTACATTAAGCTCATTTCCGTCTGCTGTTATAATACCTTCACCTTTTAAAATAATATAAACCTCTTCATTTTGTTTATGCTTATGGTTAAATGGAACTTTGAAACCTTTTGCAACAGTGTTTATTGAAATTTCGCAACCTGTTAACTCAAGTGTATCATGCAAAAAAACTTTTCCATTTTCCTGGTTAATAATATCGTGAATGTTTCCCAGTTCTGTTGTTTTGTAATTTGTCATTGTTTTTTCCTTTCGTTTGATATCTAACTAATTTTATATTGTCAACTGACTCCGTCTACGTCTTGGATTTTCTTCACGCTCGGTACTGTCGTTCGCTTTGCTTCGCTTGTGCTCACTTCGTACCTCGCTCCCCGGACTTTGTCCGTCCGAAAATCCGCCTGATGAACCTGTGCAATAAACAAGTCCGTTCTAACAACAAGTCCGGCACAGGCAACAAGTGCGTGGGGTCACTTTAGCAAAATTTATGCTTATGCTGACTCAGCCATTATTATAAAAATTTTTCTTGTTTTTATATCATTTTTTCAAGAAGCTTCTCTAATATTTCTGATTCTTCATTTGTAAGATTTTTATACAACATTGTGTTTAGTTCTTTTGATATTTTTTCGAATAACGCTCTGAATGACTCGCCTTTTTCCGTTAATACAATATAAGTTATTCTGTTGTCCTCGCTTGATTTATCCCTTTTC
>CALUVO010000023.1 GCA_944324245.1 Candidatus Gastranaerophilales bacterium
TAATATATTTATCTCCAAAATTTTCTAAACGCTGACGCTAACGAAAATTTTGTTCGTAAATACAAAGAGTCTGTAATCAAGGTTACAACGGCAGAGCCGTATTACACTTCGTGTGCAGCTTCGCTGCATATGTTTAAAATTACATAATAGATATTATCAATATATAAATCCGTTAATGAACTAAGTCACATATACAAGGATAACAATTTTGCTGTTTTTAGCACAAACGGCTATAACTCCCCTAAACAAGAGACTGTAAAATCTCTCGAATCAGTGTATAATGAACTAGCTCCCAGAATCGCAGAAGTAGTAAAAGAAGCAAGGGTGTTGTAATGGAAATACAGAACATAACAGCAAATATTTCATCTAATTTTAAGGGCAAACGTCCGAATGATTCTACATATCAGGTAATAAAGCATCCTGAAACAGCTTCTGACAGTTTTGAGAAAGCATTTGTCGATGATTTTTTAAGGCGAAATCCTGACTGGGAAAAGGATGAATCTCTTGTTCACAGGCTAAAACAAGATACTATTGCTGCAAGATCCTTAGGTAAAATACATTCCCAGTGGCATGAGTTTGATACTTATCCCGCTCTGTTATCTTTATTTTGTACTATTACAACAGGTTTTTTGCTGTATCAAGTGACAAAAAATAGAGCTACATTAACAAAAGGTGATAAATTGCTTTTTTCAATAGGTACGATTATCTCTACAGGATTAGCAATTGATAATTTAAAATATATATTCACAGGCCGAAATCTTTTCGAAAAGAATGAAAGTCAATAATGATAGATGAAGTAGTAAAAGAAGCAAGGGTGTTGTTAATATTTTAATATCAGGCGGTGCTTTCGTACCGTTTGATATTTTTGGAATTATGCAATGATAATTGTTGGAGTGAAGAAATTTTAGAATAAAATTTCGAAACGGAATACCAAACCTTACGAACGCCAATAATCCAAGATAAAAAACCAATATGTCATCCTGAGGAGCGAAGCGAGCTCAGGATCTTACCGATTTTGGATTTGTATATCAGACCGGTAAGATTCTGAACAAAGCAATATTATTACAGCAAATCACATTCGATGCTTCAGAATGACTGAATTTATTGAGTTGGGCAGGTATGCCCAACCTACGGTCTATGCACAGCGATATTTTATATTCTTCACACATGTAAATGAACAGACAGTTTGAGTAATTATCATTTTTATGTTATAATTCTTTGAAACTTAAAAAATTGACAAAATAAAAATTTTATCGTGGTAATAATGTATCAAAAAACTCATCCTCAAACTTTTATAATCTCATTGTGGATTTTATGTTGTCTTATCGCTCCATTATTAAATTTAGAATTTATGATACCTTCAACGATTTTTCTAATATTTGGATTAATAGGCTTATATTTTAACCTTTTTGTAGATAGTAGTATACAATTAATAAATAGAGATAATAATTATTTACATATAAAATATAAAAAAGGTTTTCAAAAACATGAAATCAAGTTAAAAAATGAGGAAATACAAAAGTTAATTTTTAATTTTTATATAAAAGCCAGTTCAAAAAGGAATGGCCGATTTTATAATTTTATTTGTATGGAAATTATATTAAATCTTAAAAATGGAGAACAAATAAAATTACATGATGACTATATTATGAATGGTTTTATGTGGCATTTGGGTAAAAATGTTAACCAAATTAATAGTGTAAAAACTATAGTTAATATGTTTAATGAATTTGAAAATTTTACTTACACTATAAAAAATATACATGCAATTTATGATAAAAGATTTGAACCTGAAACAATAAAAGCCTTTATAAACAACTAGTTTACCGATTAAGCAGGTTGGGCTGTTATAATTAGCTCAACAAAATATATTAACGTGGAAATTTGGCATTTTGATAAAAGTTTTAGGAAATTTCAGACCAATAAAAGTCTGTTTTCGTCCAGTTTGATTTTTGTATAATCAAGAAACTTTCGACTGCTAAAAGCTGAATTGCTTCGGGCTAATCGCACTCGCAATGACAAAAAACCTTCCGAGAAAAACGGACTTTAAAATACAACACAATGTTGTTATAGACGGAAAGACTTATGAGTTTGCGTTTGACCATTCTGCTTATGCAGCGCTGGAAAAACAAACCGGAAAAAGTATTTATGAGTTTTATGATGATTTGCTTGTAAAGCATAATATCCTGTTTCAGGAGACTTATGCATTTATCTCTGCAGGACTTTTGAAATATCATACAGACAGAGATATTAGTGATTTACAAAATAAATTGAGAAAAAATCCCGGTCTATGGCACGTTATAAAAGAAGCAGTATGCAGTGCATTTATTGATCCGCTGCTCCCGCCTGAGATTCTTTTACATACTAAAAAAAAAGTACCTGCGAAAAAACGCAAAGAATCAAAGACGCCAGATATAACTGGGTAGAAAATTATGTTATTGCAAGAAAAATTCTGGGCTGGTCAGATACGGAATTCTGGATATCCAGTCCCAGAAAATTGTATGCATTTTTGTATACTTATACGGACTTGCAGATTGAATCTGCCAAAAATGCAATGAAAAAGCAGGCACTTGTAGGGAAAGATGCAATAAATGCTCTGACACAATTAGCTTCACAAATTCGTTAGTAAAGTGATATAATCACAAAATGAAAAAAGTTATAAATACAGTACTAATACTGATACTCAGCCTGCCTTTGTGCGGATATACATTGAAAGGCGGAGTAACTTACACTGTAGAACAGGCAAGAAAAGAAGCTTTTGCCGATATCGAATATCGTCTGCCTCAGTCTATAATCAATGCCCATCTCAAAGATCCTAACTATAAAGAAAATATAAAAGCTAATGGTAAAGGAATTATAGATTTGGGGAACAGGTTAGTAACATATTTTTCCGACGGTGGATATGGCGTATTGTATAAAAAGAATCAATATTTTGAATACTATTATTATGCAGATGGAAAATTAGAAATGATTGGTAAGCGTACGAGTACAAGCTATCCTGCAAAAAGCTATAAATATGACACCGAAGGGAAATTGCAATCTGTAATATTATACGTAAAAAAAGGTGAATCATATAATTTTACAGCAACAGGGCAACTTAATGGTATATGGCATAATAATAAATGTTATGACATAAACGGAAAATTATTGCTAGAAAATTACTAAATAAATTGTATTTAATAATCATAAAACAGACATTATTTTTTCTATGATGTCTGTTTTAATTTAGAAAGGGAAAATTTATGAATGATTATATAAAAGGTTTTGATTCATTATCAGAAACAGGTCTGATGTCCACAGACGAAATAGAGTGGCTGGATGAGCTGAGAAAAGAAATGGAAAAAACTAAAAGTGCTTCTTATGATTTATTTGAATCACTCTTAAAAGAAGCTAAAGAATACAAGGATAAAATCGAAAAAGACAATCCTTATGCAGAGCTTATGGAACAGGCAAAAAAGGAAAATGAAGAATTAACTACAAATATCGGCTATTACAGAGATGCCATGGAAAAAAGACTCGCTGTAGACAAATGGTACTCGCAGGAGTTTGACAAATTGATGAAAAATAAACAGGGTCTCTCACCTGAAGAACAAAACAAAGCAATGATGGATTTAGGAGAGTTATACAATCAAAAATATGCTCAAGCAGATGAAGAAGTATGGCAGGAAAGAGGCTCAAAAGTAGCTGATATTATGGGGAACGGTTTTACCGATATGATTACGGAGTACGAACATTTTGGCGATAAGATGAAAGATATTGCTACTTCGCTGGCAGATTATATGATACAGGAGTCTTTAAGAGCTGTAACACAGCAGATAATGAGCACACAAAAAGTGCAGTCATTGCTGGGCAGTATATTTTCGGCAGGTTCTTCAAAAGGAGGATTATTTGGAGTTGCAGCAAACTTTTTTAAGGGGTTCGGAAGAAGAATAGGACTCCCGACATTTCATGACGGAGGGGTAGTACCTGTCGGAGCGAATATGGAGATTGAGGGAACGCAGGAGCAGCTTGCATTGTTAAAAGGAGGCGAGAGGATATTGAGTCCCGGAGAAAATGCAAATTACAGCAGCAGAGAGACTCAAAGTTCTCCTGTAGTATTTAATAATTTCAATGTAAAAGCGTGGGATTCAAAAGATGTCAGCCGCTATTTACTTGAGAACAAGCAGCTGTTGAATCAGATTACTTATGATGGCATAAAAAATAATTATGCACATTTGAGACATATAATTCAAAATGCGTAATGATTAATAAATTGTTTTTAAATTACCGCTTATGATATCAGCGGTAATTTTTTGTATTCAATATTTAATAAAGAAAGGAACACAACATGACAATTGTATTGTATGAAAATTCCTTCGTCACTCTTGAAGAGGCGGAGGCTTATTTTGATGAGCGTTTTGATTCTGACGCCTGGACAAATCAAGAATCAAAGCCCGATGATGAAACAAAAGAAAAGCTATTGATTACAGCAAGCAAAAAGGTCAATATGTTTGATTTTGTCGGGCATCAGGCTGACAGCTCCCAGCCTATGGCATTTCCTCGTGATTTTGAAATGCCGCAGGATATCAAAGATGCTGTATGCGAAGAGGCTTATTCTCTTTTGACAGACAAATCCAGTGTTCACAAGCAGAATCAGGAGAATCACATTTCTTCAATTTCTCTCGGTGCGGGTTCTGTTTCTTACAACGCTCCATCATCTTTCGGTGAGGACAAACTTTTATGCTCGCCGACTGCACTTTATCTTGTAAAAAAATGGGTTAAAAAAGGTTTTTACACAGAATAGTTAGTAAATTTTACAGGAGATTAGAATTATGGGATATTACACAAATCTGCTGTCTGATACAGCAGTGCTCAAAACCGTGGACGGGACAGACAGTGACGGCAAGCCGAATATAATTGCGCTTGATGAGATAGACTGCAAAATAGAATTTAAAAATGCATTAACGGTAAATGCACAGGGGCAGGAGGTTACCTCATCCGGAAGACTCTATACAGAATCGGTTGTAAAGATTGACGATATTCTGGAAATTAAAGACGGAGTTTTTAAGGTTGTAAATGTTAATCCTTATTATCCGATTGACTCGTCTGTCTTTGTCATTAATGAAGTTTACTTTGCATAAATTGAAAAGCAAAAGATCCGGATAGTGAGGTAAAAAGATGATTTTAGATGATTTAAAGAATTTTATTATTGAAAAGCTCAATGTTGATGAAGAATCTATAAAATACGATTACGATTCTTCAAAAGGTGACGATGCAGTTATATTGCAGCTTTACAACAATGCGCCCTGTGATTTGGCGCTTCGTTCAAGTATAAAAATAACGATAAAATACACAGATTTAAAACTCGCAAGAGATACATGTTTTGCTTTGTATAATTTGCTTTTTCCGGAGGATCATTTTCAAAAATCAATTGTTATTAACGGAAAGACAATGCATGCAAAGCTGAATAACGGTCCTTATTACGCTCAAAAGGATCAGTCAAAAAGACACAACTATGTGTTAGATATTACGGTTACTTACAAAAGATAGGAGAAAAAAATGGCTTTAAAAACAGTAACAAAACTTTTTGGTGTAGACGATGCAAAATTATTCCCCGTAACAGAGGATTCGGAAACTCAGTTTACATGCGGTACGGGAATCGATTTGCCGGGTGTAAGACAGATTTCTTTGACCTATGAGATTGAAGAAAAATCATTGACCGGTGATGAAAAGGTACTGGATGTCTCCAATAAAATCAAGTCTGTATCTTTTAATATGGAATATGCAAAACTCAGCCTTGAAGTGCTTGCTCAATTAACAGGCGGAAGCTATTCCACAAGCGGTTCTGATGACGCAGAAACTGCAACATTCAGTTTTGGAGGAGGAGATTTGCCGAATTATTTCCAGTTGAAAGCGCAGATTCTTGACACAAACAATGAAGGCGGAGATGTGCATTTTTGTATTTACAAAGCAAAAGCTACAGCAATCCCGCTAAACGGTGTTCAAGATGACTTTGCAACTCTGACATTTGACGGCAGAGGTGTTTATACGGAGCACGAATTCGGTGAAGAAGGATCAAAGCAGACAAAACTCATTGATATAGAAATCCATGCAAAAGCAAAAGATTTGACTGCCACTGTTGACGCTGTTTCATAGCGTTTTACGGAAAAACAGTCTAATCCCCCGCAGTCCGAGGATGTGCACTTGTTACATCTTTGGACTTATTTTCGGGGGATTTGATTGAATAGAATTGTAGATGTTAAGTAATTCAATGACAGTTTTGTATATTGATAATATTTCTTATGTAAGAAGTAAAATGAATTTTGAGGAGGCATAAGGAATTTACTTCTTCGTTCCGATTCCGTCGTCCCTCCTCCATAGTCACTCCGAAGCAAACACCTTATGCCTCCCTAAGTAAAAAGTGTGAGAGCATATATTTTATTTTAGAGTGACTTAAAATCCTACCCGTAAATGTTATACGGCACGCAGAAACTACGTTTCTGACTTAGCCTGCCTCTATTAGAAATTGACATTTAGTCAATTTCTAATAGAGTTCTTGGAACGAAAAAATGAAAGATATGCTCTGAAATTCTCAGTATACGAATTTACATAATAAATATTATCACTACATATATATTTTAGTTATTAGTTTTAGTTATTTCTAATATAAAGAAATAACAATTTGAGTCATCGAATTACGCAGCATATACAAGTATGTCTAAGACGGTTAATTACAGAAAATTGGATGTACGGATGTTATGAACAATATAAAAAAAATAAGCAAAACAAAATTTAAAAAAATGGAAAAAGAGTGTCTGGCTCTTGTTATCGAAAACAGCATGGTTTTTATGGATGAAATATTTATATTTTCTGAAATAATGCCCTCTGATTTTTATAATGCAGGATTGCAGGATTCTGTAATTTTAAAAGATGCAATAGATATTAACCGTGCAAAACTCAAAAGAGATCTGCGTTTAAAATGGTATGAAAGTACAAATGCCACGCTGAATGCAGCTTTATACAAGCTTGTATGTACGGAAGAAGAAAAACGGTCGCTTTCAGCGTCTTCTGCTTCTAAAAATCAGCAGGGAAATGATATTTGTACACAGGAGGAATATTTAAAAAGTTTGAAAGAAATGGGAGAGAGCATAGAAAATGCCGATTGATTGGACAAAATCTAAATACAGTAAAAAGCACAGACTATTTTTAAGCAAAAAGCCTGCTGATATGGCGTTTTTTACCTTATGTGACGGTGCAGTCCGTTCTGCAAAAACTTTATCTATAATTTATAAAATTCCCCAGATGTTTGACTTTGTGGGCAATGAATATTTGAAAGTTTTTTCCGGATATTCTAAAAATACAGTAAGAAACAATGTACTTGTCGAGCTGTTACCTTATTTAAAAAATTATCACGGTGCACAGGTAAAATACAATTCCGCAAGCGGTGAACTGGACATAAAGCTGTGGGGTAAATTGTATAACTGTCTTGTTGTCGGAGGAGGAAAATCAGACAGTGACTCAAATATTCAGGGTGCTACATGGGATTTCTGGTATGCAAATGAGCTGCCAAAACATCATTACGGGTTTTACAACATGGCATTATCCCGTCTTACACCGGAAAATGCCCGTGCAATAGCAGACAGCAATCCGGAAAGCTCTAACCACTGGCTTTATCGAGAAAGAATAAAACCTTATCTTGACGGTGATGAAAACATAAGGAGCATTTTTGATTACTGGCATTTTACAATGGAGGACAATGCTAATTTATCAAAAGCTTTTATTAACAATCAAAAAAAGCTGTATCAGGGTGTTTTTGAAGCACGAAAAATCAAAGGTCAGTGGGTAGTCGCTCAAGGGCTAGTTTACGACACATTCAACCCTGACAAGCATACCTGTTCTCATAAAGAAATTCTGCAAAAAGTTAATAACAATGACTTTTTTGAATATTTTTTAGGTCTGGACTGGGGCTGGATACACCCTCTGTGCTGCGGTTTATACGGAGTCACAAGAGATGGCAAATATTACAAAATAGATGAAATATACGGGTCAAAAATTGGCGAGGATAAAGTAATAAACTGGATTCTCTCCAAACAGAAAGAATACGGAAGATATTTCCGGTTTATAAACTGCGACAATGCCAGACCTGAACAGAATCACAAGCTGCGTGAGGGGCTTCAGGGCATAATTGTTCATGAAAAAAAGCCCAAAGTCGTAGACAGTATCGGCATTGTTAGAACAATTATAAATTACGACCGGCTGATAATAAACAAAGATCGCTGCAAAAATACTCTGCGTGAATTCGGGCTTTACAGGTATCCGAACGAAGACGAAAGAGAAACAAAAACCATAGATATGGATACGCCGTTAAAAGAAAACGATGATACGATGGACGAAACACGCTACGCACTTGATTTTTACGAGACAAATTATTCTTATATGTTCAAAAAATAAAACTTTATCCACAAGGATAAAAGAAATGTGCTATATATAAAAACGTAAACTGTTTGCAATTTAGTTGCAAGCACAATTTACAAAAAACAGGCATTTTTATGTCTGTTTTTTGTTTAGCAGTACCCAAAATATTCTGACGGATTATATCTCTTTTCAGTGTCCCTGCTTTTGGGCAGGGACTTTTTTTATTAATAAGATTTTAAATAATTAAAAATTACATAAAGTGCCATTTGCACTGTTTAGTTATTAGAGGAAAGGATAAATTATGATTAAAGACATTATGAACAAACCTTACAAGATAGAACTTGAAGGCAAGAGTTATTCTCTTGAATACAACAACAAAGCTTATGCTGAACTTGAGCAGCTGACCGGCAAGGGGATTTTTCGTATTTATGAAGATTTTATCGTAAGGAACAATCTAAAATACAGTGATTGTGTCGAAGTAGCCTGCTGTGCAATGATAAAGAATCATACTGAAGGCGAAATTGCAAAAGCAAGAATTGCGCTCAATGAAAAGAGATTTTTGTTTTTACAAAATATTAGTGCGATAACACTGGCTTTTGCGGAACCGCTGACTCCTCCTGAAATTCTTCAAAAAGAAAGAGGTGCCGGAAAAAAGCAGACTTTAAAAAAAAAGAAGAAATAGAGGATAATTCAGAGCAGGAAAATTTTGATTGGTTAGGCGCATACACTACGGCAATGTGTTTTTGGGGTTGGAGTGACAGTGATTTTTGGGCTGCAACGCCTCGAAAATACTTCGCTGTTTTGTATAAATATTCACAGATAAGAAAGACAATGAATGAAAAACCAAAACCAGAAGTTCTTGTAGGACAAAATGCATTGAGAGCATTGAGTGATATTGTTATGAGGATGAAATAATTCCGGAGCAATTTAATTAGCAGCGAAGCTGCACACGAAGTGTAATACGGCTCTGCCGTTGTAACCTTGATTACAGACTCTTTGTATTTACGAACAAAATTTTCGTTAGCGTCAGCGTTTAGAAAATTTTGAAGAT
>CALUVO010000024.1 GCA_944324245.1 Candidatus Gastranaerophilales bacterium
CGGACTTATCTAACAGAAAGTTGGTTTCTTCTTTGAGACAGACTGCTTCAGGTCAGCATGGTGCTGCAAGAAAAAAACTTTCTGACTATGCTATTCACTTAAATGAAAAGCAAAAAATCAGACTTACATATTTAGTAAGCGAAAAACAGTTTGCAAAATACTACAACAAAGCTGCAAGAACAAAAGGCGTTACAGGTACAGTTCTTTTACAATTATTAGAAAGAAGACTTGACAATACTTTGTTCAGAGCAGGTTTTGCAACTACAAGAAAACAGGCAAGACAGATTGTAAACCACGGTCATGTACTTGTTAACGGCAAAAAAGTTGATATTCCATCATACCTAGTTAAAGCAGGCGACGAAATCACAATCAAAAGCAGAAGTGCTGAATTCGTTAAAACTGTTATGGAACCGTTAGATGTTGCTGCTCCTCAATGGATGACAGTTGATGCTAACGCTCAAAAAATTGTATTCGACAGAATTCCGGAACGTGAAGAACTTGATCCAGAATTTAAAGAACAGTTAGTAATTGAGTACTACTCAAAATAATCCACATAAAGTCCGAATAAAATTAAATTAGGAGAAAAACAGATGGAATTAAAAATTAAAAACGTAACAACAACAACCGGTTCTGACGGTTCACAATACGGTAAATTTTCAATTGAGCCGCTGGAAAGAGGTTTTGGTAATACTATAGGAAACGCGCTTAGACGTGTTTTGTTATCTTCACTGGAAGGTGCAGCAGTTACTGCAGTGAGAATCGAAGGTATTACACACGAATACACAGCTATTCCGGGTATTGTTGAAGACGTTATTGATATAATGTTGAATCTTAAAGGCATGGTTGTTAAGACAGATTCTAAAGAACCGCAGCAGTTAAGATTGGACATAGATAGACCCGGCCCTGTTCTGGCTTCTGATATTCAGCTTCCTGCAGGTGTAAAAATCGTTAACCCTGACTGGTTGATTTGTACAGTGGCAGAAGGCGGTTCTATCCACGCTGATATCGTAGTAGAAACAGGCAAAGGATACATTGCTCACGATGTATTAAAAGACAACAACGGCTCTATGCCAATTGATATGCTGCCTATCGACGCAACATTTATGCCTATTAAACGTGTAAGCTACAATGTAGAAAACACACGTGTAGGCGATGTTACGGACTTTGACAAATTAAATCTCGAAATCTGGTCAAATGGTTCTGTAGACGTAAATGTTGCATTGTCTCAGGCTGCAAATATCTTAATTGAACACTTTATGCAGATTGCAGCTATCACAGGAACACCTGTAATAACTATGCCTCAAGCTGCAAGCCCTGTTGTTGAAGAAGAAGTTGTTGCTGACACTAGTGCTCCTACAATCTCAATTGAAGATTTGGAATTATCAGTAAGAGCTTACAACTGCTTAAAGAGAGCTAGCATCAACAATATGGCAGAATTACTTAAAAAATCAGAACATGATTTGTTGAACATTAAAAACTTCGGCAAAAAATCTTCTGATGAAGTTATCGAAAAATTACACCAGTTCGGTTTAGATCTTATGCCTAATCCGGAAGGTGTAGATATGGACGAGTTGGTATAATTCCTCCGAACAGACAGAAATAATTAAGAAAAAGGATAAATGAAATGAGACACCAGTCTAAAAAACATCACTTAGGAAAAGCGCAAGACCAGAGAAATGCCTTGCTGCGTTCTTTAGCGACTGAACTTATTTTGCACGGTGAAATAAAAACTACAATGGCAAGAGCAAAAGCTCTTAAACCTTATGCAGAAAATATTATTTCTCTTGCAAAACAGGGTACTTTGCATTCAAGAAGATTGGCTGCAAAATTCATTTTTGACAAAGAAACAGGCAAATTTATGAATTTTGAAACAGGCGAAGTTCTTGAAGGCGTAGAAAAAGCCGATAAAGAAAAGAAAGCTGTTGCTCAGACAATTTTAAGAAAATTGTTCTCAGAAACAGGCAAAAAATACGCTAACAGAAACGGCGGTTACACAAGAATCTACAGAATGCCACCAAGACGCGGCGATGCTGCTGAAATGGCATTGATTCAGCTGGTGTAGCCGGAGAAATCCTCTGTGGCAAGATTCGCAGTTGTTGTCGAATATATCGGAACAAACTATGCGGGCTCACAGATTCAGCCTGATGAAATTACAATTCAATCAGAGCTGGAAAAAGCACTTAGTACATTGATATCGGGGGGCAAAAATCCCCCCCGCATAAAATCTATATTCTCAGGCAGAACTGATGCAGGTGTGCATTCAAAAGGTCAGGTTGTTCATTTTGACTGTGAAAAACCCATTGTTGCTTCAAGGTTTTTAAACTCGATAAACGGACTCCTTCCTAAAGATATAAGCGTAAAATCTATTCGTCAGGTTGATGATAAATTTCATGCCCAGTTGAGTGCAAAATACCGTGTTTATCAGTACAAAATTGTAAACAGAAATCAGCGTTCTGTCTGGGACGGACATTCTCTTCTTGTTCGAGAACCCTTAGAGCTTGAAAGAATGAACAAAAGCCTTTCTTATTTAACAGGAAGTCATGATTTTACTTCTTTTAAATCAGCAAAGGCGTCATCACCCGCAAAAGATTGTATTGTATATAAAGCAAAATGCACAAAAGACGGTGATTTTATTACTGTTGAAATAGCAGCAAACAGGTTTTTGTACAATATGGTCAGGACAATTGTCGGAACTATGCTGATGATAGAACACAATAAATTTGAACCCGAATTTATGAAAGAAGTTCTTGAGGCAAAAGACAGGACAAAGGCGGGACCGACCATTAATCCTGACGGGTTGACACTGGTCGAGGTAGGGTATGAACCTTACAAATTACAGTAGAACTAAGTAAAAACAATATAAAAGGAAAACTGAAAGATGAAAACATATTCAGCAAAACCTCTTGAAGTTGAAAGAAAATGGTATGTAATCGATGCCGAAGGCAAAACTCTCGGCAGATTGGCTACTGTTTGCGCTAACCTTTTAAGAGGCAAATTAAAACCTGAATATACACCTAACGTTGATACAGGTGACTTTGTTATCGTTATCAACGCTGATAAAATTCAGGTTACAGGCAACAAAGAAACTGATAAAATTTATTACCACCACACAATGTATCCGGGCGGATTGAAAGCAATTTCTTTCAAAGCCTTGATGGAAAAAGACCCGACAAAAGCTATTGAAAAAGCTGTAAAAGGTATGCTTCCGCACAATA
>CALUVO010000025.1 GCA_944324245.1 Candidatus Gastranaerophilales bacterium
AAAATGCAAAGTGTAAACTGCAGTCTCCGCAGCTCGGAACAGGGCATGCCGCTTTTCAGGCTTATGAAGATTTAAAAGGGTTTGACGGAGATGTGTTGATTTTAAACGGAGACATTCCTCTTCTTACAAGTGAAACTCTTTTAAAATTTATTGATACACACAGAAAAAATAATGCCGCATTAACTGTTATGTCAGCAATTTTTGAAAATCCATATAACTACGGACGTATTGTAAGAGATGAAAACGGCAATCTTAAGGCTATTGTGGAAGAAAAAGACACAACAGACGAACAGAAAACAATAAAAGAGATAAATACAGGCGTGTACATTCTTGATTGGCAAAAAGTACATGAAGCATTTTTAAATCTGGATTCTAATAATGCACAGCACGAATACTATCTGACTGATATTGTTAAGTGGACGATAAATCAAGGTTTAAAAGCGCAGTCTTATGTAATGGAAAATCCGGAAGAATCTTACGGAATAAACTCTAAAAAACAGCTTGCTGAGGCTGCAAAGATTCTGAAAAACCGTGTCATGGACAAACTATTTGAACAGGGAGTTACAATTGTAGACCCTGACACAACATATATTTCACCGGAAACGGAAATAGAAGCGGATGTTATTATCTATCCCTGCACATATATAGAGGGAAAAAATAAGATTGCAAAGGGGTGCAAAATAGGTCCGTTTGCAAGACTCAGAGGCGATGTGGAACTCGGTGAAGGAGTAAAAATCGGCAATTTTGTGGAAATTAAAAAATCAAAGATAAAAGCACATACAAATGTCTGCCACCTGAGCTATGTCGGTGACAGCACACTGGGCAGCAATGTAAACATAGGCGCCGGCACAATTACTGCAAACTATAACCACATCACAAAAGAAAAGTTTCAAACAGTGATAGATGACAACGCCTCAACAGGCTCAAACTCTGTTATAGTAGCGCCCGCTCATATAGGCGAAAATGCTTCAATAGGCGCAGGCTCTGTTATCAGTAAAGATGTGGAAGCAAATGCACTCGGGCTTACCAGAGCACCTTTGAGGATAGTAAAAGACTGGTTTTCGAGGATGAAAAAGTAAATTGTATTTGAGACAACCTAAGACAATTTATGTATTTTCATACGCAATATCTTCTTTTGCAGCTTTTTGGATTTCTTCAAAACTTTCTTCAAAAGCTTTTACAACAATAGGGTCAAATTGTGAACCGGCTCCTTCTTTTATTTTTTGAAGAGCTTCGTTCATATTTACACCGCTTCGATAGACTCTGCTTGATATTATACTGTCAAAAGAGTCTGCCACGGCTATAATTCTTGAGCCGAGAGGAATTTCTTCACCTCTGATACCGTTAGGATAACCTGTTCCGTCGAATTTTTCGTGATGATATTTTATTATTTCCACTACATCTTTAAGCTGTTTTATGTCTTCTAAAATTTTTACGCTGTATGTAATATGTTTTTTAATTTCATCGTATTCTTCCTGAGAAAGTGCATCAATTTTGTACAAAATTTCGTCAGACACGCCTATCATGCCTATATCATGCAGCATGCCTGCGAGTTCCACTTTTCCCGTGTCTATAGAAGAAAGTCCCAGTTTTTTTGCAATGATAATTGAATAGTAGGTGATTCGTTTGCTTCTTCCGGAGGTAAACGAATCTTTTGCGTCCAGTGCTTCCATAATGGCTTTGATAGTACCGGAGAAGAGTTCTTTTAAATCCTGAATAAGCTTATCATTGTCATATTTTAACTGATAGTATTCAAGAGCAGCAGACACAATAAGCTGCAATTCTTCGGGATTATAGGGTTTTTTTATGTATCTGTAAATTTTTGCATAGTTAATGGCATCAATCAGGATATTTGCATCTGAATATGCTGTCAAAAGTATTCTCATAACCTGCGGATGTCCCAGCTGCACCTGTTTTAAGAATTCTACCCCGTCCATCTCGGGCATTTTGTGGTCAGAAATAACAAGCTCGTATTCTTTTTGTTTGAGCATTTCAAGAGCCTGTAAAGGAGAGGTTGTTTTATCCAGATTATAAGTACCTCTGAGCGTTCTATATAAAAGCGCAAGGTTATCGGCTTCATCATCAACTAACAAAATTGTATACTTATTATTTTCCATTATTTTTTCCGTTTTATTTTTGTTCTGCCAAAGTCATTTTTAAAGGTAATGTAATTGTAAATTTGCTGCCTTTACCGGGTTCTGATACAAGGTCAATTGTACCTTTATGATTTTTGATAACTTTATAGCTTATTGCCATACCAAGCCCTGTACCCTGTCCGACTTCTTTTGTTGTAAAGAACGGGTCAAAGACTTTTTTACGGGTATTTTCGTCCATTCCGCATCCGTTATCTTCAAATTCAATTATAGCATTATTTCCATTTGATTTTAAGCGTATCCAAACATCGCCTTTTTCTTTTATTGCAAAAGCAGCATTGTCCAGTATGTTCATAAATACCTGATTCAGCTGTCCGCCATAACCTTCCACATGGGGCATATTTTCTTGATATTCTTTATGAACGGTAATTTTGTTTTTGAATTTGTTGTGCAGAATATTGAGCGTTGTGTCAATTTCTTTTGGTAAATCAACGTTATTGATAACTGCTTCTTCAAGTCTGGAGAAGTTTTTAAGATCCAGTACAATATTTTTTGTTCTTTCGGTACCTTCCTGACAGCTT
>CALUVO010000026.1 GCA_944324245.1 Candidatus Gastranaerophilales bacterium
AGAGTGGGCATAGTTCAGTCTGTCGAACTATCGGTTACTAGGCAGCGAGAGCTGCTCTTCTGCCGAAATTGCCTTCGATAACGTTGTTAGCGTTTAATTTAAGTTGCTCGTTGATAACCGAGAACAGCGCTCGGACCCGCAGTTTGATACAAACTATCACCCCGTCAAATCCAAAACGTCCCCATATTCAAATTTCAATGTGCATTTTTTATTTTAGCACACTTTGACTGCATTTTAAATAGCAATATCCCTTAAAACTTTATAATAAATTCGCAGCTTGTCTGTAGAAACCTCTGATAGCAATTTATCTATATCTTCAATCAGCTCATCTCTTTCTTGCAGATGACTGTTTTGGAAAAATAAAGACATATCAACCGCTAAAACCAGAGAAATTTTGTAAAGAAGCTCAAGAGAAGGGCGGTTTTTTCCGCACTCAACCCTGCTTAAATGTTTGGGATCAATTCCGATTTTTTCAGACAAAGCATCTTGCGTAAAACCTTTGCTTTTACGTATTTCTGCTATCTTTTTCCCTAATAATTTAATATCAGAAACGATATCTTGCATAAAATTTATTATCGCAACAGCAGTGTAAATTCTAAACAATGTTTTATATCAAGTTTTAAACATATATTGACAAGGCCAGTTGTTAAACATACAATTGATATCAAGTTGGATTCAAAATTCAATGCATAATATCAAGTAATATTTATAAACATGAAAAAAGTATCTGTAATAATACCCTGCTATAACCAGTCAATGTTTATACAAGAAGCTATAGAATCTGTTATAAAACAAACCTATAGCAATATCGAAATAGTCTGCATAAATGACGGTTCAACAGACAATAGTTCTCAGGTAATACAAAGACTTGCACAAAAGTACAAACAAATTATATTTTTCGACGAAAAAGAAAACCATGGTCTAATATATGCCAGAAATACAGCAATAAATGCAGCATCAGGAGAATACATTCTTCCTCTTGACGCTGATGATACAATAGAGCCTGAGTATATAGAAGAGACTGTAAAAATTTTGGCCAACAATCCTGACACAGGTATTGTATACAGCAAAGCACGATTATTCGGTACACAAAATAAAGAGTGGAAGCTTCCTGATTATTCAAAATCAAATATTTTATACGCAAACTGTATATTTGTCAGCGCAATGTTTAGAAAATCAGATTTTATATCCATAGGCGGTTATAAAGAGTGCATGAAAGACGGATATGAAGATTGGGATTTATGGCTGTCTTTTATAGAAAAAGGATTTAACGTACACAGGATAGATAAAATACTGTTTAATTACAGAAAGCACAATAAAAACAGTCGGTCATCACAAATTACAAAAAAACAAATGAATAACATATATAAAACTATCTTAAAACATCATACATCTTTGTATATTGAGAACGACACGATTACACAAAAATTGTTTAGCAGTTCTGACAAAAAGTTACAAAAATATAAAAAGATATGTTTATCATTTTCATGGTTTATAATTATTGAATTACTAATAATACTATATGTTTTGTTCGTAAAATAAAAAATTATGAAGCTATTTAGGTTTGAAAAATCAAATAACTATAAAAAAATAACTATTTTGGGGATAAAAATAACTTTCAAAAAAAAATTTGTAATGCCAAAACAGCTTATTGATAACCAAAAATTTTATAAAACTCCTGTTAGAAAAAACAGTGTATTAATAGTTGAACCGAATCCTTATCATGCAGAGATTCTGCCGGGTTTTGTAAAATATTTTCAGGATTTAAATTATAACGTTGATATTATATTGAGACATGAAAATTTTTATGATTCATCTTTTGTTGATTACAAAGATATCAATGTATTCAATACAGACACAAAAAATATAAAAAAATATTTGCATTCATCAAAAATAAAAGATTACAAAATAGTTTTTGTCTCTTCATACGATTTTGGAGAAGCCAAGAAACATCAATATTCATTTTTAAAATACATAAAATCAATACCGTATTTAAAAAATAAACTATTTATAGCTGCACATGATTTAAAAAACTATTTTAATCAAAATACTACAGACCCCATACCGGTAGAATTATTTAGCTTATCCGGCTTTCAAAACACAAAAATGCTTAACCCCCATTATTTTGGTGAAATACAAATAACACCAAAATCCAAAGACAAAACACGATTTATTGTAGTCGGAGGAATAAACAAAAACAACAAAAATTATGATTTGCTTCTGCAATGTACAAAAGAATTATTGGAATACAATACAAATTTTGAAATTACAATTATTGGTTTATCCGGCAAGATTGACATACCGGATGAACTTGCAAATTATATAAAATTCAAGGGAAAACTTCCTTTTGCTGAAATGTATAAAGAAATGGAAAAAGCTGATTTTTTCCTGCCGCTTTTAGACCCTTCTAATGAATGGCACAGAAGATATCTAAACGAAACAACAACAGGCTCCAGACAGTTGATTTTAGGATTTTTAAAACCCTGTTTGATAAATGAAGAATTTGCAAATGCTTATGATTTTAATCAGAACAATTCTATTATTTATCAGCAAAATAATCTGCTGAATGCAATGAAAGCTGCTATTAATATTAACAGCGAAGAATATGAAAAACTGCAAAAGAATCTGAATCTGCTTGCACAGAATATATACAAAGAATCTTTGCAAAATTTAAAAGACAGTATTGAAAAAAATTTCTAAATATTTTGTGTATATTATATTATTATAAGAATAAAAAATACGGGAGTTTATCATGAAATTATTTAAAAAATTAATCAGAAGTTTATATAAAAGATTGTGGAAAGATGAGTGGACTAACTTTAACAAAATTAATGATTTTATTAAAGTTTCCAGTTTCAGTCCCTATATAAAACAGTGGCATGAATATACAAAAAATGAAACTGAAAAGAAAAAATATAATGCTCTGATAAAAGATTTATCCCAAAAAGATATTGATGTAGTAAATCTTTTTTTTGATAGAATCAAAATTTTTACAGATTTGCCAGACAAAAACAATTTGTATTATATAAATCCTGAAGAACTTTATACTGAAGAAGAAAAACAGGAAAAAGTAAAAGCTCTTTCTTGTATACCAGTGTACAAAAATGTTTTCCTGTTGATTTTTATGAGACAAATGTTCTATATGCTCACTGCGGATTAAAAGAAGTACCGTTTGTATGCGATTACATAAAAAACAAAGCTTTTATTGACGGCGGAGCATGTATCGGTGATTCTGCATTGATATTTGAAAAATTTTACAATCCTGATTGTGTCTATGCTTTTGAACCATTAAAAGAAAATATCAAACATATAAACAAAACTATCAAATATAACAATTTAAAACATGTTATACCTGTAGAGTTCGGCCTCGGAGACAAAGAAGAAGCAATTGAATTGTCATACAATCCTGATTCTATAAGTGATACATCTTTTGCACACAATAACGCCAATAGTACAGTAAAAGAAGTTATTAATATAACAACAATTGATAACTATGTAAAAAACAACAATCTTGTGGCAGGGTTGATTAAACTGGATGTTGAGGGCTATGAAAGCAATGTTATTAACGGCGCAATAGAAACTATCAAAAAATTCCGCCCTGTGATGCTGATATCTATATACCACAATCCAAAAGACTTTTTTGAAATCAAACCGCTTATAGAGTCACTAAATTTAAATTATAAATTTAAAATAAGAAAAATTGCACCAAACAGTTTATTTTTTGAAATGATGCTTATCTGCTATCCCGCAGAGTTAGAAAAATAATACTAAATTCGTCTAATGTAATATCATAAATACTCTGTCATTATAAATACCAAAAGGCTTTTTGTTATGACAAAGATTTTGATAGTATTATTTCTGTTAAAAATATTAGGTATAACCAATGTATAATTTTCCTATGATAATGTATCATAGAAACGTTTTATCTCTTTTATATCCTGCCACATAAGCCATTTGGGGCTGCCTTTTTCTCTGGAATCGTTACGCAAAATATAAGACGGATGAAATATCGGCATCATTTTGGCGCCGTAAGGGCCATCAAACCACTGGCCTCGCACTTTTGTAATGCCTCTAGAGCCTTCGAGAAAAGATTGCACTGCAATATTACCGCATAACAAAATGATTTTCGGCTTTAAAACACTGACCTGTATATCGAGATACTCTCTGCATGCAGCTTTTTCTTCAGGCAATGGATTTCTGTTATCGGGCGGACGGCATTTAAGAGTATTACATATATAAACATCTTTTTGTCTGGATAATCCGACACAGGCAAATATTTTGTCCAGCAGTTGTCCGGCCTTGCCTACAAAAGGCTCACCTTTTTGGTCTTCCCAGTATCCGGGAGCCTCACCTATGAGCATAAGTTTATTATTAGGTACACCGCCTGAAAATACGAGCTTTGTCCTCGTTTTACCCAGAGGGCATTTATAGCAGTTTTTGCACTTTTCTTCTGTCTTTGCAAGGATGTCTACAGCATTTTCTATATCAAAATATTCAGTCATATATGACCTTTCTCATACCGGATAATTGTACTATAATTTCTTAGTTATTTAAATAAAATCTAAATCTGTTTTTAACAAAATATCAGGCCAAATAATGATTAAGGAAAAATATACAAAAAATATTATGCTAGGCGAATTGGGAGAAAGAGAAAAAACAAAACTCCTAAATTCAAAAATTCTTATTGCCGGATGTAATGAGCTTGGTACAAAAATTCTGGCGAACCTTGCCTATTGCGGAATTGGAACAATCGGTATATTTGACAGCATAAACAGACCTGAGTCAGAAAAAATAATATCTGCAAAAATATGGCTTGAAAAAAATTACAAAGACATAAATGTCAAAACTTATAATGAAGAAATTAATAAAACAAACGGTGAAAGAATTGTCAGAGAATACAATCTTCTGATAGATTGTTTTGATGACTATCAATCAAAATTCCTGCTTAATGAACTAGCAGTAAAATGTAATATACCGATGGTACATGGCGTTGCGGCAAAGAACTATGGCCATGCAACCATAATTATTCCGCACAAAACACCGTGTCTTGCCTGTATCTTTCCTAATGTTGATAAAGAAGCAAAAATGCAAGAAGAAGCTGCAGCTTTTGCGGTAAATGCAATTGGTGCAATTATGTCTCAATCTGCTGTAAATCAACTTTTAGAGATAAAAGATGATTTGGAAAATACTCTTCTTACCTACAGTTCAGAAAATATGAAGCTTAAAGAAATCAAACTCTCATTTAATCAGGATTGCAGAGTCTGCGGGCAAAAGTAATAGCCCCAAATTTATATCTTCAATTTTCTAATAGTCATTAAATCACTATACTTTTATATCAATAGTTGATTGTGTATTGTCAGAAACAGTATCTGCGGATTCTACAGTATCATCATATACGGCATATTCTTCTGTTGTATCTGCTTTTGAATCTTCATCATCAGTTTCTTTGAGTGATTCTTTAGCTTTTTCAGCAGCTTTGTCCTGTATGTCTTTAATAGTTTGAGAAACACCTTCTATCATTTCAGATTGCAGCTGGGCAGTACTTTTAGAATTTTTTTGTAAAATAGCAAGCCAATCAGACATATTTGCGCTGCTTGTTTGTTCTGTGGTTGAAGTATAATTGAGAATCATAATAAAACATCCTTTTTCTATTAACATATAAGATTTTAGCTCTTTGAACTAAAAATAAATCATACCAATGTATTAAAAAACCGGCTTAAAATTTAGCCGGTTTTTTTAGTTTAAACTCTGATATCAATGGGGGATTTTAGCTGAGCCGCCGTTATAGTGGACGGATCTTGCGGTGCAGCGCTCATAGCACCTTGTAATAGCTGCAATGCAATTGCCCCTTGCTGTTTTTGCAAAGAAAGACTCTGACATGCCATTTGTATACTCAGGGTCTGACCTGCCATAGCAGAGCTCATTGAACTGATTGCATTTGACATTTTAGTTCCTTTTTTGTCTGTACACTTGTATTATAACACCTGAGTATCCTTTGGTAATTATACAAATGTATGATATTAATCGTTATAGAAGGGTTTAATTTGTTACAAAAATAGTATATAATATATATAGTAAATATTATTTTCTGTGTCACTAATAAAAATATGCGGCTGGTAAAAAATGTCTTTTGAAATTAACGGTCCTAGTCCGAAATTCGGAATCCAAGAAGCCCAGAACATGCGAAACAACGGCGGCGGCGGAAATTTGGGCTATTTTCAGCGTCGTAAAAAAGATGAAAAAAAGAAAAAAGAAGAGATTGATATTTTTCAATCCAGTGATGAAAACGATGTATTCGTTCCTGAAAATGCTGTAGAGGATGACGACATTTTAAAAAAAGCAGCTGATTTTATAAAAATGTTTAAAAAACCGAGAACATGACAAAAAAGAAGTCCTAAATAATATTTAGGACTTCTTTTTATGTTAAATATTTATTATGCGTACAACATTTGTAATCTTGCACCGCTTTCCGCATTATTCGGACGCAGTTCTCCTGTACCGTTATATGCCGGGATAAATCTTCTCATATCAGCAAGTTCTCGATCCACTGCTGAGCCGCCTGATGTGCCGAATGCTCCGCCTGAACGTTCTGTTCCTCCCAGAGGCTGCGTGCTGCGGGGGCCAACAGGAGCAGTCTGTTGTACCGGCATCTGGTTGAACATATTCAATTTTGGAATTTCGAATCCGCTCATATTTTTCCTTTAGACTAAAACTCTATACTTAAATAAAAACATGTAATTGAAAAAAATTGCCAATAATGTAACAAACTTTACAAAAGTTAAAAATAATTATATTGATATTAATCCTGTGCTGCCTATACTGCTTGGATGGTCAGATTGAATGGAGTGATAATATTAATTATGAGAAATTTAAAAAGTTTTTTAATAAACAGCATGGGGTACGGGGGCGGCACGCCCCTGTTGTAACCTTGGTTAAAAACAAAAATAGAATGCGCTTAAATCTATATAATCCGACCTTTGTGAAATGAATTACAGAAAGTTACACAAACAACAACAAACGAGGTACTGTCCGAGGGCTGGGAAATTATAACAAACACAATGGT
>CALUVO010000027.1 GCA_944324245.1 Candidatus Gastranaerophilales bacterium
CACAGCCAACAGCGAAATCTGACTGGCACGCCGTGTGAGGCTCTGCCGAACCCAGTGCCATTGTGAGGGGAAACCACGCTTTTCCCGAACGTCAGATTTCAAGACGGTGCATGGGGTCTACCTCTCATAAAATATGACATTTAGTCATATTTTATTCGGCAGAGTCGTAAAATGCATGACTTGGCGTCACTAGCACTTCGTGTACCACGCCTACAAGCGAGGCCGCCTCAGACAATTTAATTATTCGGATTTCCGTTCCAATGCACAATACTTATCAGCAGAGTCTTGACATCATTGACGTTTTTGTCAATTCTGTCTATCCTGTTTTCAAGACTCAAATGATTATCCCTGTATGTCTTGCCTGATACGTAATGGTCTGCAATATATTCTATTAAATCTGATTTAAGAGAATTCAGCTGTGCAGGTGTAACAAAAATCCTGTATTGAATAAAAAATATAACCGCCACAATAATTATGGGGGCATATTCCAAAAACTTTTCCATATATACCCCCAATCATTAATTGTATTTTTTAAAGTCCTGTACAAGATGCGAAAATCTGAGCCTGTGAGCCATTGACATTTCTTGTTTGTACTTTTCTGCTATATCTATTATTTTTTCAGCAATATCAACTGCTTTCTTGTAATCTTTTTTGTCTGATATAATATCTGTTTCAAACTTATGCTCGGTTTCGGATTTTTTCCAGTCAAAAAATTTGGAAAGCAAATTTCCCAGAGCTGTAATTACCGTAGATAACATTATCCTTTGACCTCTGCATTTTTACTATGGGAATGTTCATCAATGATAACGTTAATTAAGCCTATTACTCCTAATGCACAGGCAATAATGGCATCCGCAAGTTCAGGCTTTAATACCACTCCGAATGCTGCCAGTACGGAAAATAAACCTTTGTATGTACTGGACTGATTTAAGTATTTCATAACTGTTTCAAAAATTTTATTCATTTATAACCTCACTTTCTGTTTCTACAGCGCTGCTGTTTATTTCAGCATCTGCTGCGCCGGCGCTGCCTTCATCTGCAGCTGTCTGGAATGTGTAATCAATTTCTATAGATTCTAGTTCTTCCATAGTTTGTGCAGCTTCAATAGCAGTATTAAAGCTGCAATTCAAGGTTTCAATACGCCTTGTATTCAAGGTAACAAGCCCGGCAAACTCTATAAATTCCGAAATAGACAAGGTGACAGGCTTGTAATTGTAATCAAACCATTCAATTGTTGATTCTTCGGCAATCGCTTGTGACTGTGTTGCTATCATTTGACCCATAATACGTACCGCTGCAAGCGTGTCACAGTCAAAGAGTTCGCCTTTGTATGTGATGCCTGATTTTAGTGCCGATTCATAAGCGCTTTTATTTTCTGCTAATTTAGCAACCTTTGCTTTTTCAAGCTGTTCTGATTCATAATCAGGGTTTTTGACAGGCTGTCCGTCTTGCATAATTTCATCAGCTTCAATCGCATATAATGCGATAGCTGTTTCTTCTATTTTTCTGGAATTATTGTGATTGTGCAGAACAATAAAATCTGCACGCTGTTTATCTGTGTATGGTTTTTGTAGTATATATGACATTTTTTTCTCCTTAATAAATGTATCCTTCTGCTCTCCAACCAACCGGAAATTCGTAAGAATCATTTATAAACGAACAGGTAGTTGTTGTTTTAATTCCAACACCTGCTTTTCCGACTCTTCCGTTATTACTTGAAATAGCACAGCCGATAGCTAAATAATTTGTATCTACATATGGCTTTAATAATGCTGCAGTTACATTGCTGCTTCCGTTAGCTATTTGTCCGCCTTGCTCACACCATCCGTCAGAATAAACTCTGTACCATGATTTTCCGTTAGAGTAGGTCTCTGTAATATATGGCTTAGTGCAATTTGAAAGATTGGTATTTACTTTGTTGTCCATCTCGACTTGCACAGCTTGTACGTCATTCACTAAATTTTCAACATCTATTTCAGATTCATTAACTATAGTACTGCCGACTTTGTAATACAATAGTTTATTGCTTGATGGAGGCTGCACAGTATCGGAATTGCCATAAATCGGGTTTGCTAACGAAGCGTCAAAGTTTAAGTAATAATGGGTTGTATTACCATTCCATGCCGGAGTAACACCTGCAGAAGCAACAAAAGGTGGAGTTATAGTTTCATTATTAACATGAATACCATTCGGACCATTGTTTGTTTTTAAATTAGGCAAGCCCGGCTCATTGAAGTTGTTTACAATGTTAGTATCAGTTGTAAACTGATGGAACCATTTAGTACGCGGCAGATAGAATTGATTATTTGTTGAATCCAGTATGTAAAAATCTGCGTTTCCTCTTTCATTAAACAAAACGTCAATTTGTGATTTGCATGATATGTCTGCGATTAAATGTCCATTTTGTGCTTTTTTGTAATCAAAAGAGTAGATTATGGAATCAACATTGAATCCAAGTTGAGCAAGTTCACCATTCCCTGATGAAACCACTCCATCCTTAAAAACAAGTCGATATTGTTTATATGCTGTAGATGTTGTAACAACAAAAGTTCTCGATTGACCGAGTGTAAATGTCTGACCTGTTCTGGTGTCGATTGTATCCCATTGTGAACCGTCATTACTTGCCTGCAACGTCCAGGCCTTTGGATATTCAGGACTACTGTTGGAATCAGCTTTTATAAAATAGTTTTTTATAAGTGTTTTCTTTCCATAATTAATATTAAACCAATAAGTATTCCAAGCGCCTATATACTTATATGTGACACCATTAATAAGTTTATAAGCATCAGTATTGCCCCTTGAATCAGAAACGGTTATGCCGCCGGTTGTGTTTGATGTAAATGATGGTAAAACTATAGGTGTTGTTTTAGCGTAATTTAGTGTTTCTGTAGCATTTTCGTATTCAGATTTTATTTGTGCAACAGCGTCAGGATAAGTATTTGTAACCAAACTTCCCTGTAAAGCCCAACCTATTGCTTCTTCACCGGTTAATATGTGATCAAAAGCCATTGTGCTGAATAATGGAAATGCTTCACCTCCTGAATTATTGTATTTTAAATGCATTAAACATTCGTTTAATACATCAGTGTTACAGTCAGATTCTCCGGAAACCGTGGGATTATCTGTCCATTCGTATTCTTTTGTTTCGTCCATAAAAATCCTCTTTCTTTTTTACTAATAACCTTTTGCTCTTAAACTCAGCTTGCATGTAGTAAGTTCTCCTGAGTTTGTATAAGCTTTTATGTATGCGTAAGTGTTGGTTTTTTCCGTTACAACGACATAAGCATTGCTGTTGTCATTTACCGTAGCAACAATAGACGGAGGTTTGATAAAGCTGTAATCAATTTTTAATCCCGCAGTATCTGTTATTTCCAGCTCCATATTCAAATCTCTGTCAGGTACATCAACATTTACAATAAAGTTTTTCAATACAAGCTGGACACCGTTATATGATTTTAATGTAATTTTGAATTTGCAATATCTGAATTTATAAGTGCCTGTATTAGCGGTTTTCCAGTCTGAAAAACTTATATTATCATCTGAATATGCCCATTCAATAAGAACATCATTTTGTTCATCAGCAGAAATAAATTGATAATCAAAAGAAACAATACATTCCAGAATTGCACCTATATCATATACCTGACTAATATATACGCCGCTGTCGATAACAGCAGCCCCCCACTTGCCGACATCCTGATAATAACCTGAGCGGCTGAGCCATTTTTCATCAAGATTATGCCATTTTATGTTTTGCTCTTTGAGCTTAATATTATTCCTGTAAACTCTTAAATTTTCATCAAAAATTCCTGTCATATTTTCAAGAATATTCAGCTTTACTATTTCATTAACAGCAGGAACACTATCTACAGAAACAATATCCAGAACAGCATTTTGCGAATAGTTGTATCCGTTAAATGCTTTTATCCAAAATCTGTATATTCCATTTGACTTAATCTCACAGGTGTAGCTGTTTTCTTTAATTCTTGATTTTACAAGCGATGAATTTTCCCAGCTGTCGCCCATTCTGATTTCATAAGTATCTGTTTTGTCCTGATTCAATTCCCAGACAAAATTAAATAAATTGTTTGTCTGTACAACATTAAAACTCCTTACATCATCAGGATAAGCTGCTATATCATCAAGCTTGCTGACCAGTACTCTCGGTTCTTTGCTGCCGAGCTCATCTGAGTAAAGCCTTTCATCATAAGTCCGCCAATTTATTGTATAAATTCCAGAAGCGTCATCGACTACACTTGTTATTTTGACTTTGTAATTTTCAAGACCCATTAAAAGACTGCTTATGGAAATAACATCACCCACTTCGATGTCATAGGCTCTGTAATCTGCTTGAAAGCTGCCAAAATACGGTTGTAAACGCTTTGAATTTACATAATACCAGGCAAGCCGGGACGCCTGATTGAAAGAAGTACAGCTGTAAATATTCACACTGTGTTCTATTGGCACACCGTCTGTATATTCCGGCAATTCAGCTGTAGCTTCCACTTTTTGCCATTCATGATCCGGCGAAACATATGTGCATTTTAGAATATCATAATGCTCTTCTTTTGGAATACATTCAAAAGTTTCCGTACCGTGTATAATATCCTCGTCGCTAAATACTTTACTTACGGGTTCCGGTTTATCTATTTTAAACTGTAATTTCCCGTCTTTTAAAAAAAGCCCGCCCCTGCAGGAACGGTAGATTTCATCTATCAAAGTTCTTGCAGAAGTCTGTGAATCAAATATCATATTGAAGGTAAATCTTGGAACTTTGTCTATAAACTCGTTTCCGTCATCATCAAAATGAATATAATCAACAAGCTCGTCACAGTATGCAGCAGACTCAATAAAACTGTCTAAATCCAAAAGCTCTTCTATCAAATCATCACTAATTTCTCCGTAATTATTGATACCAAGTCCCAGCCCGTTGTAACAGGTTAAAAAATCAAACATTACCCACGCAGGGTTTTCGGAATATTTGATTTCATATTCAAATTTGTTTTTGTAAACTCTGATTTTACGCCCTTTTACAATAGCTGTAAGATTGTAATTTACGTCTATTTTCTGAGTTCTCGGGACACTTATGGCAACATAAGCCACATTTTTTAAAGAGCCTACTTTTTCGGCTCTTTCGCTTTGATTGTTGCCGCCTACGATAGAGTCTACTTCTTGAGAAGAAGTACCGTAGTATTTTTTTATACTGATGCCTGCAATTTCATTTTCCGGTATGTCGTTTAATTTTATATCGGAAATTTCACAGATTTCGCCTTCCGCAAACGCAATGATTCTCTTTATTGTGACCTGACCGTTTTCATCCTGCCATATTCTGTTTCCGGCAAGCTTACAGGTGCCGTATAAAAGAGGAATCGGCAGATTCTGGTCAGTTTGCGTTTGTAAAATCCCATCATAAGTTGCTGAATTCAGTGCATTATTTTTCTTCTTGGTCATAGACAAAGCCACACCGCCGTATATTACTAAAGCAGCAATGTTTCCTGCTATAATAGCTACACCGCCGGCAATTGCACCAGTAAAACCCATTAATGCGCTGACACTTACAAATGCAGCTGATAATATTGTTGATAACATCTATACCACCCTAAAACATTTAAATTCTTTAAAAATCTTCAATCGACCTATTTGAAGAGTGTGTTCCCTAAATACATGAATAATTTTGTTAAATTCAAAATAAACCGCGATGTGCAATTCATTTCTGTATCGGGTTACAATAATATCTCCTGCTTGAAGTTCAACAGGAGATATTTCTCTGCAATGCTTTTTTATTTTTGATAAGCCGTAAAAATAATTTTTGTCATCATTCTCACTTCTTAACTTATATCTTGGCTTTTCAGGATATAAAAACTGAACAGGATAAAAGCAGCCCTGATATGTACCGTCTTCATTAAACATTTCATAAGGCCGTCCTATCTGTTCCAGCAGAGTTTTGATTTTTTCTTTCATTTTTACTCCTTTCTTTGCATAACAAAATCGGCACTTTTATTTTTAAGCGCCGGTTTTGTTTTTATATGAATTTTTGGGAAATGTATAATTAGTTTAAGGATAATATGTAATACTTGTATATGTTGCGTAATTCAAGGATAAAAACTATTATTCTTAATATTGGAAATAATAAAATTAAAATATACATACAGTGATAATATTTATTATGTAATTTTAGTTAATAAGCAATAACTCAAATATTTAAAATACCTTTTGCGAAATGAATTACAGAATATTATTTGAACAACTGCAAACGAGGTAATGTCTGAGGCACGGGGAATTATTTGTATCACTAACTATCTTTGTTCTTTAGCAATTTTTACGTGCCGAGTTGCCGAGACGGGTTCAAATTATATTCTGTTTGAATGGAGCATCAGGTATTTCAATTATTTGATTTATTGCTTTACTAAAGAATTTGAATACAGGAAAGTTTTATTGAAAATCTTATATGGAGCTTTGTAGAACAACTTATCGAAACAACTTCAAGGCGAGTGTGTTTGAGTGTAAATAAATCTTTATACTGCACGCAAAAGCTTCGCTTTTGACTTAGCACCTCTCATAAAAGCAGCATTTAGTTGCTTTTATTCGGCAGAGTCTCCATCCGAAACGTGCCACATGCACCTTTCGCACGGAGTCCTTGAGCCTTAAGTTGAGATTAGTTGAACTAAAAGCGCAGTATCCGGATTTGAAATAAAACTTCCCTGTATTCAATAAAATTCCGATAATTACCAAATCGCTTTTTACATAATAAATATTATCACTGCATATAATCAGCAACTGAATTTTGTAACATATACAAGAACGACATGTTCAAAATCAATAAATACTTATAAAATAGTACTATGCATTTTGAACTATATGCCTCAAATGCGCATAGTTATTTTTTATCCCTTCATAAGTAATCTGATTCAACAACTGCTTGTTCTCAAGTAAATACCTGCTAACATCTTTTGAATCCCACGCCTTTACATTGAATGAATTTACAATAACAGGCGAAGCCTCCTGCCCTCTTTCATAACTTACATTTTCTGACGGACTCAATACCCTCTCTCCTCCTTTTAACAATGCAAGCTGCTCGTCTGTTCCGGGAAGCGAATAATTTGCACCGGAGGGAACTATACCTCCGGAGTGATGTTTTGTGAATAAAGAACCTATAAAGCCGAGAGCGCTTTGTGCTGCTCCGCCTCCCCAGTTAAAGAAACTTCCGAACAGACTTGAAACAATATTCATAGTATTTTCTGAAAAAACATTTTGCATCAGTTTGTCGGTAAATTGTTTTATCATGTAATCAGTGAGGCTTGCTGTCATCTCTTCCATAACATCGGAAAAATCTTTGTATCCTTTTATCATATCCTGCAGACCGGAAGAAAATTCCGAAGAAACTTTCTTGCCTGTTTTTCCAAGAAGGCTGTTCTCATATGCACCTTCCTTTTCTTCGTCTTCAAGATAGTCAAAACTGCTGTGAAAATATTCTTTTTGCTCATCAGTAAGAGATTTGTCAGACTCTATACCTTTTCGAAGAAGATTGTATTTGTTTGTAATGTGTTCTTTTTCTTCTGTATAACCGTCATCAAACAGATGTGTAAAATCAATCTTGTTAGTCTTAACAGCATTGATAAGAGCTTTGTATTCCTGAGCTTGATTTTTCCAGATTTTTTTAATCTCCTGCATAGCCTGTGCAAACTTTTTGTTTGTTTCACTCATTTGCTTTTTAGCTTCTTCCAGAGCTTTTTCAAATTCGGTTTGGTCGTCGATAGATTCTAATTTATATGCCATAAATTTTTCCTTTCTACTTGTTTTAATATGTTATACTATTTATATGAAAAATTTTTTCATAATTTTCCTTTATATGTTTATTATCTTGCCTGCTTTTTCTCTGACTATCAAAGGAGGAATTTCATATACAGTTAATGAAGCACGTATTATTGCTTTTAATGATTTAGATTACAAAATTGATACTTCTATATATGAAAAATACTTTATTGATACTAATTACAAACAAAATAAAAATAGTATAGCTAACGGGGTATTTCGCACAAAAAAATACAATTTAACTTCATATTCCGATAATTCATATTCAGTGAGCTATAAATATAATAAAAAAATTTGTTTCTATTATGATCCATATGGCAAATTAGAATCTATTGGCTATACAATAGGTAATAGATATCCAAGAAAAGGAATCAAATATTATAAAAATGGTGATTTAGAAGAAATTTTTTTAATAATTTCATCAAAAGAACAGTTCATTTTTGATAAAAATAAAAAACTAATTGCACATTGGATTGGAAACAATTGCTATGACGAACAAGGGAAACTTGTGATGACAAGAAAAAAGATATTAGCTAATTAACAGCATTGATGAGAGCTTTGTATTCCTGAGCTTGATTTTTCCAGATTTTTTTAATCTCCTGCATAGCCTGTGCAAACTTTTTGTTTGTTTCACGCATTTGCTTTTTAGCTTCTTCCAGAGCTTTTTCAAATTCGGTCTGGTCAAAATCTTCATAGTAGTAAGTTTTTGGCATAAAAATCCTTTCTATATGTGTTATAATAATACTATGCGCATTAAGTTTGAATTGATATTTATATTAGTTTTAATTATTATGTCTATTCCGGTTAGTGCTTTAACATTAAGCGGAGGCATCTCTTATACTACTGAAACTGCTAAATCTATAGCATTTGAAAATGTTGATATCTTTATTAATATGAACAAATATAATGCATATTTACGAGATTGTTTTCATAATGAAAATATTAAAAATTTTAAAAAAGGTAAATATAAGTATAGAAATAGAAGAATAACTCTTTTTAATAATAGTGATTATTCTGTTAATTATAAGAAAAATAAAAAAATATCATATTATTATAATTCTTCTGGAGAATTACAATATGTATCATTTTCAACATTAGGAAAATATCCAAGAAAAACTCTTAAATATAGTATAAATGGTAAACTTGATTCAATTGCGTTAAGTATTGCACCACGAGAACAATACGTTTTTGATATTAATAAAAGACTTGTAGCTCATTGGATTGGAGATAATGGATACAATGAAAAAGGTGAATTAATAGCAAAACGTAAGTCACAATAATTAATTTATACAATTTAAACAATTATAGCATTGATAAGAGCTTTGTATTTCTGAGCCTGATTTTTCCAACTTTTTTTAATTTCCTGCATAACCAGAGCAAACTTTTTGTTCGTTTCACTCATTTGCTTTTTCGCTTCTTCCAGAGCTTTTTCAAATTCGGTCTGGTCGATGGATTCTAACTTACAGGTGATTTTTATATGTTGATAATATTTATTATGTAAAATTAAAAAATTTTTCAATAAACAGCAGGGGGTACGGGGGCGGCACGCCCCTGTTGTAACCTTGGTTAGAAACAAAAATAGAATGCGCTTAAATCTATATAATCCGACCTTTGTGAAATGAATTACAGAAAGTTACACAAACAACAACAAACGAGGTACTGTCCGAGGGCTGGGAAATTATAACAAACACAATGGT
>CALUVO010000028.1 GCA_944324245.1 Candidatus Gastranaerophilales bacterium
CAAGTACGCCTGATTCTTTCATTTCGTTCCACAGGTCGTTGCCTTCACGTGTTCTTTCACCTACACCGCCGAATACTGATACACCGGAGTGCTCCATTGCGATGTTGTGGATAAGTTCCATAATCAATACGGTTTTACCTACACCTGCACCGCCAAACAAACCGATTTTACCGCCTTTTTGATAAGGCTGTAAAAGGTCGATTGCTTTAATACCTGTTTCAAAAATTTCTACATTTGTATTCTGGTCTACAAGTTTTGGAGATGGTCTGTGAATAGGAAGTCTGTTTTCAGTATTTACAGGGCCCATTTCATCAACAGGTTCGCCGAGAACATTCATGATTCTGCCCAGAGTTGCCTGACCTACAGGAATTGAGATAGGTGCTTTTGTATTTATAACTTTCATACCTCTTTGCAAACCGTCCGTAGAAGACATTGCAACAGAACGTACTTTATTTTCGCCGAGCAGCTGTTGTACTTCGGCTACTGTTTTTTGACCGTCCTGTGAGTAAATTTCTAATGCGTCATAAATTTCGGGCAAATTACCGTTGGAAAACTCAACGTCTATTACAGGCCCGATAATCTGGGTGATTAAACCCTCATTCTCTGCTAATACTGTCATATTTATCCACCTTTATTAATTGAATATGTTTCTATTATACATTTTTAATTATCATTATACAAATATGAAAAATTTCAATGATTCAAAAAGAGGAAAAATAATTATTAACAAATGTTACAATAGTAATAAAAACCTTAAAGTTTTATAAAACTTAGCCGATAGAGTTCATGTACATATTTATTAAGCCGTCATGATAATACAGCTAACGATATTTTAATCGTAGCTTATTATAAATAGCGTATCAGTTAAGAAGAAAGTCAAGGAAGAAAAATGATTCTCGAGTACTCTGTAAATGAAGCACAGGTTCAGCCGGCATGGCTAAAAACACTTTATGATTTAGTAGAAGAATTAAACTGCAAGTGCAAAACTTACATTGATGAATCGTACAACAGAAGTTTTAAGCAATTTACAAGAACGAGAACAATCGAAGTATACGGTTCCGAAACAATGCTGTCGTGGTTGAAGCTTAGAATGGAAAGATATTCTCACTTTATCAACGAATTTAATGACAAAGCTGAAATCCAGGCAAACCTGAAAGAAGACGGACGTTCTAATGAATAAATATCTATTCTTTGCGTAATTTTCTATTCATTAGTTTTTCAAGCAGTTCCTGCGGCGTTATATCCGTATACACAGCCTCATAAATCGCAGAAGAAATAGGCACTTCTATGCCGAGCTTTTTTGCCAGTTCACAAACAGCTTTTGATGTTTTAACACCTTCGGCAACAGAACCGAGTTCTTTTAAAATGTCATCTATCTTTTTACCTTTACCGAGCATAGAACCTACGGTAAAGTTACGTGACATAGGGCTGGAACAGGTTGCAATCAAATCACCCATGCCGGATAACCCGTATAGAGTAGACGGTTTTGCGCCTAATGCAACAGAGACTCTTGTAATTTCTGCCATACCTCTTGTCAACAGAGCACCTCTACAGTTGTCACCTAGCTTCATTGCATCTGCAAAACCTGAAGCAATCGCAATTACATTTTTTAAACTTCCGCCAAACTCTAAACCAATAACATCTTCATTAGTATAAAGTCGAAATTTTGAAGGAACTGTTAGTTTTTCCTGCAAAAATTTTGCTATTTCAGGTTTGTTTTCACATGCGACAGATGCTGCAGTAGGACAACCCATAAGTACTTCTTTTGCCAGTGTTGGGCCGGATAAAACAGCAATATTAACCTCTGGCAGTTCTTCTCTCATTACCTGACTCATTCTCATAAGTGAAGGTAATTCAAGCCCTTTTGATGTGTTTACAAGCACCTGATTGTCCTTTAATCCGATTTTTGCAATTTGCTTACAAACATCTCTTATACCTGATGTTGCTACAACAAGCAGAATAATATCAGCATCTTTTATAGCTTCTTCCAGATTTGATGTAACTGAAACCTTATCTTTCAGTTGAATTTCCAGCGGCTTTGAAGCATGCTTTCTATTTCGCAGTTCGTCAGAGATATCACAGTCTCTGCCCCATACACAAACTTTTTCAAAATTATCTGTCAAAAGCCATGCAAGAGTTAATCCCCAGCAGCCTGCGCCCAAAACCGTAAGTTTCATATTCCATCCTCTTTTAGTCTGTTGTATCTAATCTAGTGTCGCAGTTGCCGCCGGCTCTCTTGAAATTCCTTCTCGCTCAACACTGCCGTTCGCTGCGCTTTCGCGCCCGCTCACTTCGTGTCTCGCTCACCGGGTTTTACCCGTCTGGAATTCCGCTGACCGCAGCCGGCACCTGTGCACCTTTGACTTCTTTTGCCGAAATCTTTGATTTCGTGCAAAATGTCTTCACGCATAGTGAACAAATGACACTCAAAAAATTCGTTCACATCATTTCCCTCTCACAAAACAATTCACAGGATTGTTTTGTTCGGCAGAGTCTTATCACGAATTTTTCTCGGACAATCTATATTAATTATAGTGTTATTGTAATAAAAAAAACAAGTTATAATCTAATCTAGTGTCGCAGTTGCCGCCGGCGTCTTGAAATCAGACGTTCGGGAAAAGCGTGGGTTTCCCTCACAAGGGGCGTTTCCTCTCTTCGTTCGGTCAGCCCCGTCTGATTTTGCTTTCTTGAAATTCCTTCCCGCTCGTTGCTGCCGCTGACTACGCTTCGCTGCCGTCAGCTTCGCACTCGCTCACCGGGTTTCACCCGTCCGGAATTCCGCTGACCGCAGCCGGCACCTGCTCACCTTTGACTTCTTTTGCCTGAATCTTTGATTCAGTGCAAAATGTATTCACATATAGTGAACAAATGACACTCACCTACACTTAACGTCGTTAAGTTTCAAAGACAGGCTCACTACTGCTCACTTCGTTGCGCGTGTTCGCTTTGTCAAAAAATTCGCTCACGTCATTTCCTACTCACAAAACAATTCACTGGATTGTTTTGCTCGGCAGAGCTTATCACGAATTTTTCTCGGACGGTTTTTCTAATAATGTGTCCGAGAAAATATGAAAATTTATCTGCAAATATCGCCTGCTTTTACACAGAATCTCATATAAATCGGAGTAAAAAGGAATCCAAATCTGCCAAAAAGTTTTGCTTTACTGATTTTTGCAATTTTATTGTCACCGGTTGTTATCCAGAGAGTTGAACCTCTTTTTTTCAAAATAACAGAAGGCTTTTTTACTGAAGTTCTATTTTCAAAAAATTTTATTTTACCGGCTTTTAAAAAAGTATTTTTATGCGCAATATAAGCCGGCTGCCATGGTGTAAGTCCTCTTATAAGCGCACTAATTTGTGCTGCGGTTTTGGTAAAATCAATCAAAATATCTTTTTCTGTAATTTGAGGGTAATATGTAGCTTCTTTTGAACTTTGATTTATAGGAATTATCATATCATCATTTAACGATGTTAAAAGCTCACATACAGCAGTTTTTGCAAGATTACAGCATTTGTTTTTAAGAGTTTCGCCTGTATCTCCGTTAAAGCCTTGCACAATATCTATTTTCTTTTGCATCAATATTGGCCCTGTATCAAAATTTTCATCCATAAGGTGAAAAGTTATACCTGTTTCCTTTTCTCCGTTAATAATAACTCTCATGTAAGGATTTGGACCTCTGTACTTTGGCAATAGAGAAGGATGGCAGTTTATTGTACCTATTTTTGGCAAGTCAATTACAGGCTTTTTAAATTTTTCACTCCAGGAACCGACAAGAATTATATCCGGATTAAGCTTTAAAATTTCTCTTTTAAATGTCTTTGAATTAACGCTGCGTGCTTTTATTTCATGAAGTTTATAGCTTCTTAAAAAAGATAAATCCCTGCCGGGTGCAAAAATATCTTTAAAAAAAAGCCAAAAGGGATGTATTGATGCTCTTTCATGTCTAAAGACACCAACAATCTTATTTTGGGATTCTAATGTACCCAAAATAAGGCTGGAAAACATTTTATCGTATCCGACAACAACTATCTTCATCAGCTAGATTTCATTTTGTAATTTTTTTGCACAATTGCTGCAAATAAAGTTTGTTTTGTTAGCAATGGGAACTGTTTTTCCGCATTTTGCACATACAAAAGTAACTTTTTGGCCTATTTTTACAAATTTGCCTGCGTTAAATAATGCTTCGAATTCATCTCTGGATAAATCAAATCTTTTAAGTAAATCATCAAGCATAATAGATTCTAACGGTGAAGTTAAAACAAATGCATTGATTTCAGAAATTAATTTATTTTGTGCTTCAAAACACTTATCGCAAATATCTCTTTTTGATGTTTGCAAAAACAGTGCTCCGCATTTTTTACAATTAGCTACATTAGCCATTTTAATATCCTCTTTTCTCTTAGTAAGATCTTAGCTAAATAAGAACTAAAAAGCAAGTAAGCCAAATGCTGTAAAAATACTAATTAATAATTAAGTGTGTTGTATTGTAAAAAAAAATTACAAAATTGTACAAGAAATGTAAATTTTTGTGTACAATATTTACAGGGATAATCCGGAGTTTGTATCCGGCCGAGAAGAGAGAGAAATTGGACAACAATTTTAACAACTTTGATAATCTTGAGACTTCTATAAGAAAATCTTCCGTTATACAGGAGAGGATTAATCTTGTCTCTACACATATGTATAAACAGTTTTTGGAATATCAGCGTTCTACAATGAATGCAGCGGAAGTCTTTGTAAAAATAACGGACAACATGCGCTCCACCGTTGATTATCTGAAACAATCTTTCAGTGCAAGAGGCGTTGCCACTGACAATATTTATTTTGAAGAAGATGAAACAAAATCGGTGTTGGTTTTACATATTTTGTGGCATACGATAAGCTTTACCACCCGCTGGAACAATCAGCCGCAAGCTCTTTACAGAGGAGTGGAAATGCCTATGATTTCTAACAGAATCATTGCAATGAAGGGTGATTTTAACGAAATAATCAAAGGTGTAAAAGAAGATGAACAGCTTGAAGCGGTGTTAAATCATGAGGTGTCGTCTCTGTTTGTTCCTGCTGAGAGAGGACAGAATTGCATAATTAAAATTAACCACCTCGGCAACAAAGAATTTTATATAAATCACATGGATGCACCGAGGGAATTCTTACTAAAAGTTATAGAAACAATTTGCGGCGGCGGTGTTTACCACGAAGAAGCAAAACTATAGCGGGTTTTTATGACAGTTGATATTTCTGATGGACTAAATTTAGAATCACAGGGCAGGCTTGATGAAGCTCAAGAAATATATCTGGAATTTCTTAAAGAAAACCCGAAACAGCCTGATGTATCTAATCTGGCAGGACTTATTTATCTTAAAAAATCCGATTTTGACAGTGCTTTAGAATACTTTAAAGATGCTGCTGGCGGGTTTCCTTGTGCAGAATATTTTCAAAACCTCGGGCTTGCTTATTATGGCAAAAAAATCTATAAAGAAGCCATGGACTGCTTTTCTAAAGCAATAGATTTTGAGCCGGATAATGTTGATTTTATAAGAAATTTTGCCATGCTTGCAAAAAAAGCGGATCAAACAGACAAAGGTATTGAGTTTTTTCACAAGTGTCTGGAATTGGAGCCTAAAGACACTGTAGGCTGGAATAATATCGGGCTTTTATATGAAAAGAAGCATGATTATACTAAAGCAAAAGAATGTTATATAAAATCTTTAAAGATTAAACAGAATTATGAAGCTCTGCACAATCTCGGTGTATGGTACAGAATGCAGAGAAATTTTACGGAATCCGTAAATTGTTTAAAACAGGCATTAAAACTTAAACCTCAAAGCGAAATCAGTATGCTGAGCCTTGGAATGTCTTACCTGTCTCAAAAAGATTTTAAAAACGGGTATAAATACTATATGACAAAAAAACCTCAGGTTGCTGCACAATACAAAAATCACTGGGACGGATGTGAACATAAAGATAAAACACTGCTTGTTTATTATGATTCGGGTTTTGGCGACCAGCTTATGTTTTGCAGGTATTTGAATCTTGTAAAAGAGAGATTTCAAAAAGTTAAATTCTACTGTTCGTCGCAGCTTCGAAGGCTTTTTGAATATAACTTTACTGATATTGAAATTGCATACAGCGATAATACGGATTATGACTTCAGCGACAATGTGATGTATCTCAATTACCATCTTGGTTTGGATTTTGATAACATCCCTTTTTCAAAAGGCTATCTAAAGGCTGAAAAATCTACGGATGAATGTTTTAATACAGATTGTAAAAAAATAGGTTTGTTCTGGCAGGGCAATTATGACGGGTATGAAAATCGCGCGATAAAATTGAAAGAATTATCCCCATTATTGAATATACCGGAATGTAAGTTTTACGGATTTGTCAAAGATGACAGAGAATATCAGATTAAAGAATTTCCGCAAATAATTGATATTGGCAAAGATTTGGGTGATTTCTACGATACAGCAGAAAAACTTTTAAATCTGGATTTGTTTATAACAATTGATACCGCGGCTGCAAATCTGGCAGGTGCTCTTGGTGTAAAAACATATTTGATGCTGCCTTATGCAAGTGAGTGGAGATGGTTTGACGAAACAAAAACAACGCAATGGTATGACAGCGTAACAATTTTTAAGCAGAAAGAACACTGGCAGTGGGGAAATGTGATAGAAGAAGTACAAAAAGAAATAAAAAAATCTCTCTGACCACTTGACACTTTAATATGTCCTTAATATGATAAATACACGTTATGCCGAAGTGGCTCAATGGTAGAGCAACGGTTTTGTAAACCGTAGGTTGTAGGTTCGATTCCTATCTTCGGCAGTTTTTTTGAAAATTAAATATTTTTTGACGGGCAACGACAAACCTTCGCACAAGGTTGTACAAATACCAATTGAGTTGATAAGTTTGCTTTTCTTGGTGTAATGCCTTTGTGGCAGGGACCCGCACAGTCAATTGAGTATTGACGAAGCGGGCAAGGTAGCAGCACTCCCTTGGTCTTAAAAAAAGATTGATGCCTTTGTGGCAGGGACCTGCGCAGTCAATTGAGTATTGACGAAGCGGGCAAGGTAGCAGCACTCCCTTGGTCTTAAAAAAAGATTGATGCCTTTGTGGCGCAGAGGTAGCGCACTCCCTTGGTAAGGGAGAGGCCACGGGTTCAAATCCCGTCAAAGGCAAAATGGGTAGGTGCCCGAGTGGCTAAAGGGAGCAGACTGTAAATCTGCCGTCTAACGACTACGGTGGTTCGAATCCACCCCTGCCCACCATTAAAAAGACTCCGTGAGGGGTCTTTTTTTATTAGGGGTGTTTTCTCACCACCGTGGTGGTTCTTCCCTCCATTCAAAACCTGACATTTAGTCAGCTTTTGAACGGAGTCCTT
>CALUVO010000029.1 GCA_944324245.1 Candidatus Gastranaerophilales bacterium
AGTCGAACGAAGAGAGCGAACAGCCATGTGAACAAGGACAACGAAATGGAAAATTTTTAGAATAAAAATTTGAAATGAAGTACTTGACCTTGTGAACGCCAATAATCCAAGAAGTAGTCGGAGTCATTTGACGATATGAAATTTTTAATTTTAGGAAGAACTTGACTTAGAGCAGCTATTAGGTGATAGATTATAAATATATGGTATTAGGAAAAATATTTGAGGTAAATATGAACAGAAGAGAATTTATAAAAAATTCACTATTGGCAGCTAGCGGCGCTGTTTTATTAAGCGGATGTACTTTTAAAAC
Source organism: Candidatus Gastranaerophilales bacterium (assembly GCA_944324245.1). Lineage (GTDB taxonomy): Bacteria > Cyanobacteriota > Vampirovibrionia > Gastranaerophilales > Gastranaerophilaceae > Limenecus. The sequence goes on from CALUVO010000029.1 coordinate 311, forward strand.
AGGCGGAACCGCACCTTCGGCTCTTGTCACAACAACAAAATTTAAAAATCTTGATGTTTCAATGCTTGGTTTTGGTGCTATGAGACTGCCTACAACTGCAAGCGGTGCAATTGATGATTCTTTAAACAAAAAAATGGTGCAAAGAGCTATTAATGCAGGCATAAACTATTTTGATACAGCATATATGTATATGGGCGGAAAAAGTGAAAAAGCAATGGGTGATGCTTTGAAAAAATTTGACAGAGCTTCGTTTAACCTTACTACAAAAATGCCTGTCATGATGCTCGAAAAAGAAGAAGATGTAGAAAGAATTTTTAATGAGCAACTGGAAAGATGTCAGACAGATTATTTTGATTTTTATCTTGTGCACTGTCTTAACAAACATAACTGGGAAAATACCAAAAAATATAATGTAATTCCTTTTCTTAAAAAAATGAAAAAGGAAGGCAAAATCAAATATCTCGGATTTTCCCATCACGATACACCGGAACTTTTACAGGAAATAATTGACTACTATGACAAATGGGAGTTTGTCCAGCTGCAGATAAACAGGCTGGATTGGAAGGCCTGCAGAGGTAAAGAACAATACGAAATTGCAAGAAAAGCACAACTGCCGGTTATTATTATGGAACCTTTAAGAGGCAGCGCTCTTGCAAATCTGAATGAAGCTGCCACAAAAATACTTAAGGATTATAATCCTGACGCAAGTGTTGCTTCGTGGGCGTTCAGGTGGCTTGCCGGATTAGATGGTATTTTGACTATGCTTAGCGGTATGACATTGCCAGAACATCTCGAAGATAATATAAAAACTTTTACAAATCTTACACCGTTATCAAAGGAAGAAAACGAAGTGTACGACAGAGCAATAGCAGTTCATTTGAAAACGCAGGCAATAGGCTGTACAACATGCAGATACTGTGAATGTCCTGTAGGTGTTGATATTGCAAGTATATTCTCTGTTTATAATCAATACAAACAGGATACTACAGGCATGGGTAAAACAGGATTTATCAGCCATTATGAAGCACTGAAAGAATCTGAAAGAGCAGATAAATGTATAAAATGCGGACTGTGTAAAACCAAATGTCCGCAGCAGCTTGATATTCCTGCACTTCTTGAAAAAGTAGACAAAGAATACAAACAGGTCAAGGGCGTTTAGTATGTTTAAAAATTTTAGAGGTAACAAAAAGCCTTATTTGATACGAATAGGCTTTGCCGTAGTGTTTTTTTTAATAACTTTGAGTGCTTTTCTAATCAGTTTTAAACCGGCTGTGTATATTATGCAGTTTAATTTTGCACCTGCTTTGGCAAAGCTCATTGCTGATTTTTCAATAATTACGATTGCTATAGTGCTAATTAATATTATACTGGCGTTTGGTTTCGGACGTTTTTACTGCTCGGTATTTTGTCCGTTCGGTATTCTGCAGGATATTATTGGAGGAATTTTTAAAAGAAAATGCGGTAAATCTCCAAATTTTTATTACATAAGATATATATTGCTTGCTGTTGCACTTGCCTGTACGGCTCTCGGCATAGGAGCAGTATTCAGATATCTTGACCCGTATTCAAATTTTGGGAATATAGTTACAGGATTTGTACATTTCAAAGATGTGTCTTTGTTTACATTTATTCCTTTGATAATAATTGCGGCTCTTGTTTTGTGGAAAAACAGAATATTCTGCACTTCTATATGTCCTGCGGGTACAATCCTCGGATTGTGTTCAAAATTCGGCTTTTATAAAATGTACATATCTCAGGATATTTGCAAAAAATGCGGTCAATGCGAAAAAGAGTGTCCGGCAGGTGCTATAGACTCCGAGAAAATAACTCTTGATAACGAAAGATGTATCCGCTGTATGCGCTGTGTTGCAAAATGTCCAGGGCATGGGATTTTATTCGGAATACAAAAAACATCTGTTAAATTTGATCCGTCGAGGAGAAATTTTATAACAACAGGTGTGGTTCTAGCAGTTGCTGCAGGTGTTCTTGCAAAAGGCAAAGATATTGCAAAAACTGTTGTTGAATCTTTCAAAAACAGACCGATACTGCCTCCGGGTGCTGTATCTCCCGAGGACTTTGCACAAAAGTGCACAAACTGCGGTTTATGTATTGAACACTGTAAGGGTAAAATCCTTAAAAAGCCTGATGCTGATTATGAAACAGTCCATATAGATTTTTCAAAAGGAAAATGCGAATACGACTGCAAAAATTGTTCTGATATTTGTCCGACCGGTGCTATAAAAAAAATGTCAATTGAAACGAAACAAAATTGCAGAATCGGACTTGTAAAACTAAACAGAGATATCTGTTCAAAATGCGGTTTATGTTCTCATATTTGTCCGAAAGGTGCTATAGAATTTACTGCAGGACAGATGCCTGTGTACAATCCAGCAAAATGTATTGGCTGCGGTGCTTGTCAGAATATTTGCCCGGTACATGCAATAGAAATTGTTTCCATAAATAAGCAAAGTCAGATATAATATTGAAATGGAATATAAAATAGGAGAAGGTTATGTCTATAGGTTTTACGGAAATATTTTTAATATTAGTTGTGATACTTTTACTTTTCGGTTCAAAAAGAATACCCGAACTGGCAAAGGCAATGGGCAGAGCTGCTTATGAATTTAAAAATGCAAAGGAAACCCTGAAAAAAGAAGCACAGGAGTTGTCTGAGAATGCACAAAAAGCGGCTGAGTCCGAAGCTAAAAATGAACTGGCTGCATCTCAAACAGAAGTTTCTTCAAAATAATGAGCGTTGAAGATAAACAACAGGAAGAGCAAACTTTTATACAGCATCTTGAAGCATTGAGAAGTATGCTGATAAAATCTATACTTGCTGTAGTGATTTTTTCTCCTGCCGGTTTTTGTGCTGCGCCAAAGTTTATTGAAAAAATAATAAAAAATACACTGCCTCAGGGGATATCAAAGCTGCATTATTTTTCACCGATGGAAGTCTTTGTAATACAGCTAAAGGCAGGGCTTATTATAGCTTTTGTTCTGGCATTCCCTTATATTGCACTTCAGGTGCGAAAATTTGTTCTGCCTGCGCTGTATGAACACGAGCGAAAGTTTATGGACTGGCTTGTTGTTCTTGCTACTTTTTTGTTTGTGACCGGTGTTTGTTTTTGTATATTTATGATAATGCCTTTAATAATGAATTTTTCAGCAGCATTTTCTACAGCTCAACTGGAGCCGACACTCGGGCTGGAAAACTTTATAAATTTGTCAGCCGGCATGATGCTTGCCTTTGGTTTAATGTTTCAGATTCCGCTTGCTGTTTTGATAGGGATAAAATTCGGTTTGGTTAGTGTAGCAATGCTTGAACATGCAAGACCGTATATAATTGTCTGTATCCTTATTCTTGCAGCAATCTTTACGCCTCCTGATGTTGTGAGCCAGCTTATGCTGGGTATACCTACGTGGTTGTTATTTGAAGCAGGTGTTTTTGCTGCACGCTTTATAGAAAAGAATACCGAGTGAGGTATTTTTATTATTTTGCAAAAATTTGTCACAATTGCTTAATATATATAATTTTTACTAGCAACATTAATTTTTTTTACATTTTAAAAAATTGACAAGCTTTTTACATTATTTTATTCTAATATATTTATTATTAAATGGGACTAAAACATGCAGTTAATGACAGAAAACACAAATGATACACTACAGAATCAGGCTTCTACTTTCCCTGTTGTAGTTAAAATTGTAGAAAGTCTAAAGAAAATTCTGGAAGAAGATAAGAAGCAAAAACATCCGCTTTTTATTAACGTAAAAGAATCTGTTATTTTTAATATTGCGAGGCGTGCTTTAAATGAACCCGGTTCACGTTTTTTGATAGGTATTGCCGGTGAATCCGCTTCAGGTAAAACTACTTTTGTTCAAAATGCAATCCGTTCCTGTATTGCTGAGGAAAGAACCGATTTATATACGATAGTCTGCTGTGATGACTACTACTATGACTGGTCTAAGGAGCTTAAAGAAGCTGGAAGCTATGAAGCCTTTTTTGCAAAAGGATACAGTTTTGATACTCCGAAGGCAATAAATCTAAAATTAATGAAAGAACATCTTGTTTCATTAAAAAACGGTTCTTCCGTCAGAAGTCCTGATTACAATTTTACAACCTGTGAGAGTTTCCCTCATGGGGTTTTGAAAAAACCTGCAAAAATTATTGTAAACGAAGGTTTGTATGTTTTAAATGAAGGTATAAGAGATATCATGGACATAAAAGTCTATGTATTTACTCCGTTTGAAATAATCAAAGACAGATGGTACCGTCGAGCTGAATCCAGAGGTAAAACAGGTCTTGCTGCTGATATGCAGTTTGAAAATGTTAATACGACTGCTCAAACTTATATTAGACCTGCTATGCAATGCGCTGATATTGTTATGAATGGTGTTGTTTCAAGTACTTATATTCAGGAAATGACAGAAAAAATATTTAGAACAATTGATAATATTGCAAAAGGCAGATAGTTTTAAAAAATCTTTACATAAAGAGACCTCTTAAAATTAAAATAAGAGGTCTCTTTTATTACATCTGTCTTATGTTGCCTTAAACTCTGCGTTTGCGTGCAGCTTCAGATTTGCGTTTTCTTTTTATGCTCGGCTTTTCATAAGTTTCACGTCTTTTTATTTCTGATAAAATACCTGCTTTTTGGATTTTTTTCTTAAATCTTTTTAAAGCGCTTTCGATACTTTCGTTTTCACCGACTTTAACCTCTGGCATCTTGTGATTTCACCACCTTTAGATAATTATTTTACTTGTATAGTAATATTAACACGGTATTATTTCGATTTCAAGTGAATAGATACAATCCAATAATATTAAATATTGTAAAAAATAAATTTTGTTCTGACAATTTAACATATTTACGTATTTAATATATTTGTATCATAAAAGAAAAATGTGTCCGAGAAAAATTCGTGATAAGACTCTGCCGAACAAAACAATCCGGTGAATTGTTTTGTGAGAAGGAAATGACGTAACAAGAACTCGGTGTGAAAGGTGCCTGTGGCACGTTTCGGATAGAGACTCTGCCGAATAAAAGCAACTAAATGTTGCTTTTATGAGAGGTGCAAAGTCAGAAACGAAGTTTCTGCGTGCAGTATAGTAATTATAACATATTGAAAAGGTAAGCAACTGCCGGCTACAGACAGCGGAATCAGACTGGCACGCCGTGTGAGGTGTAGCCGAACCCAGTGCCACTACGAAGGAAAACGTTGAGTTTTGACAAAGCGAACACTCGCAACGAAGTGAGTAGTAGTGAGCCTGTCCGTACGAAGTGCCGAAGTGTCTGATTACAAGACAGCCGGCGACAACTGCGATACAAAATTAGATAAATATGAAAGTTTCTAACTCACAATATACAAAAAAATATATCAAATTTACAGCATTTAAGGGTATACCCGTCGGGAAAGTACTGCTCAAAGGTACACAAATATCTGATGAAATAACCTTGTATAGCATTAACAAAAAAGATGTACCTTTTTTGTTAAAAATGTTTAAAAAAATTAATTTAGAAAAGCTATACCCGCATATAAATGATAAAACAGGATTTGATGATTGGAAAACAATTATTTTTCAGGCAATTGAAGACATTAATCTGGATTATAAAGGTTTACTTGCAGTAAGAAGAAATAAACCATGCGGTATAATGAGTTATAATGTGACTGAAATGAAGGATGGCAGTTGTGTTGAACATTTTGCAAGTTGGCCGATAAAAAAAGAAGAGGGCACAAAGGGTAGCGGAAGAGCACTAATAAGAAGCTATTTTGAACAAATTGCCGGATTAAACAAAAAACACGCTTTTCTTGTTCATAGCAGGATAACACCAAGATATAAAAGTTGTGAAGATTTTTATAAATTTGCAGGGTTCAAAAATACTCCTTTTGGAAATATTATGGAAATAAAAAGCGAACCTGATATAGAGACGAATATTTTTTCTATTGCTTGTAAACATTTAGACGATTATATGCAATATAAACCCGTAATAAATAAAACAGATAAAGATTTGGATTCTATATTAAATCTTGGATACGAATAATATATTTTTATACTAAAATATTTTTATGAATAATAAAGTAGAACTTTTATTACCAGCAGGAAATATTGAAAAACTTGATTATGCCATAAACTATGGAGCAGATGCTGTTTATATGGGTATGGTTGATTTCAGTCTGCGTTCTATGCGAAAAGGCGAAATTATAACACAGGAAAATCTTAAAAAAGCCATTGACCTTGCTCATTCCTACTGCAAAAAAGTCTATATGACGCTCAATATTTATGCTTATGACAATGATATAAAAAATTTGTATCAAAATATAGAAATTATACAAGAAGCAAATCCTGATGCTCTCATAGTCAGTGATTTTGGAATATTAAACATATTAAGAAAAGAATTGCCGGATATTGATATACATATAAGTACGCAAACCAATACTCTTAATTCTGAAGCTGTAAAATTTTGGCGTGATTTGGGCGCTTCACGTGTGATACTGGCTAGAGAATTGTCAATAAAACAGCTTTCTGAAATAAGGAAGAACGTTCCGGATATTGAACTAGAAGTTTTTGTACATGGTGCACAGTGTGTTTCACTTTCAGGCAGGTGCCTTTTAAGTGATTATATGACACATGGAGAAAGAAAAGCAAATCATGGCGGCTGTTCTCAGCCATGCAGGTGGAAATATAAGCTGCTTGAGGAAACACGCCCCGGCGAATACTATGAAATTGAAGAAACAGCAAGAGGTACACATATATTAAGCACAAAAGATCTTGCTCTCATAAATTACATCCCGCAGCTTATAGAAGCAGGAATGGATTCACTAAAAATAGAAGGAAGAACAAAAAGCCTTTATTATGTTTCAGCAGTTGCAAAAGCATACAGAAGAGCAATAGATGCATATTACAATGCTGAAAAACTCAGTGAAGAAGAACTGTTTAACGAACTGTTAAAAATCGGCAATAGGGGGTATACAACAGGCTTTTACCTTGATGAGCAGGATCATGAAGGATACAGTTATGACGTATCAAAAGGGCTTGCGGGTGCAGATTTCCTTTTTGAATTCTGGGACATAGCTCAAAAAGATAACAAAAATTTATACAAAATAAAAATCAAAAATAAAATTCTCTTAAATGACAATGTTGAAATAATAACACCTGACGAAACATTTGAAACTCAAATTTTAAAAATATACAATATTGACTTTACAGAAGAGAAAGAAGTCGGCAATACAAATGATGAGATATGGGTCGAACTTTCTAAAGAACCAAAATGTTATAAATATGCACTTGCCAGAACGGCAGGAATTAAAAATACAAGGTGAGATTATGTTAATAAAAGCTGATTATGAAGCAAAAACTGTTTTTGAAATAGATTATGACACGCTGAAAAACGAAGGCATAAAAGTTATTGCTTTTGATTTAGACAGTACAGTTATGAAATCAAAATCAGGTGAGTTTTCAAATGAAGTATTGACAATGTTTGAAAATCTCAAAAAAGACTTTAAACTTTTAATAATTTCAAATAATAATAATCCACAATATATTGAAAAAGCAGAAAATCAGATAGATTTTCCTGTTATTGCTCCGGCAAAAAAGCCTGCTACACAGGTTTCTAAAGAATTTTTAAAAGAACACTCCATAAATCCAAAAGATATGGTTATGGTCGGAGACAGACCGCTTACTGATATATTGTTTGGTAAATTTTTAGGCTGTAAGACTATTCTTGTCGATTCAATAAGCTGGATGGAAGAAAAACCCATAGTCCGTCTTGCAAGAAAACTTGAAAGAATTGTTAATATTTAAAAAAACGGATTATTAAGCCGTTTTTTAACCGAAAATTTTAAAACCTGCAATAAATGTAGACACAAAAAATACTATAGCAACCCACATTGTAAGCTTATTCAATCCTGATTCCGCATTTTTCTGCGATGCAAACACATGTGATGCCCCGCCTATACCCGCAATTCCATCGCCTTTCGGAGAATGTATCATAACAAGTAGAATTAACAACACTGATGAAATTATTTGTATTATCCAAAATATAGTTGTAACCATATGCAATCCTTTATCTAATATCTATACATCAATATTAGCACAAACATCTTTAATTTTATCAATAGTACAACCTGATATATAAAGAGTTTTTAACTTTGATGTGTCTCCGGACTTAAACGTTATAGAGGTTTTTGATACTTTAAAAAGTTTTGAAAGAAATTTTACAAGCTCTTCATTTGCCTTATTTTCAACAGCAGGTGCTTTTATTTTAATTTTTAGTGCATCGCCTATCAAGCCGCATATTTCATTTTTGGATGAATTAGGTACGGCTTTTATTCTTAATATAATACCATTATTTTGTTCACTGTAAAAAGAATCCACCCGCAACCTCTTGTTAAGTAATATTTAAAAGTGTACAATAATTAACTATGACAGACAATAGTGAAAATAATAAAGATGAATTAGAACTGACTGAACACAACGCTGATACAAATGCGGACAATACTGTGTTGGAAGAAAGTAAAACAGATTTAAATAATGATGTTGATGCAGAAAATCAAACAAATATTGATGTTATGCAAAATGAAGCCCAGCCGGATTTTAGCATATTTGCACCATTAAAAGACATACTGGAGGCTCAGCATAGAACATCTAAAGATATAAAAGAAATTGAAGATGCTTTTATTTTTGCTGCAAAATTACATGCAGGTCAGTACCGTATAAGTGAAGAACCATATATTATCCATCCTGTAGAAGTTGCAAAAATTCTTACAGATCTAATGATGGATAAACATACAATAATTGCTGCTCTATTACATGATATTATTGAGGACACAGGTACATCGCCTGAAACTATTAAAGAAAAATTTGGAGAAGATGTTTTAAATCTTGTTCAGGGAGTTACAAAACTCGGTAAATACCAGTTTAAATCTAAAGAAGAAAGACAGGCTGAAAACTTTAGACGAATGTTTATTGCAATGGCCAATGATGTAAGAGTTATTTTTCTCAAACTCGCTGACAGGCTGCATAATATGAGGACGCTTAATTATATGGCAGCTGCAAAGCAGCAAAAAATAGCTCAGGAGACTCTGGATATTTTTGCACCTCTTGCAAATCGTCTCGGTATCGGAAAAATTAAAGCAGAACTTGAGGATTTGTCGTTAAGATATTTAAATCCCGAAAAATATTTTGAAATTGCACAACTGGTTGCTCTGAAAAAAGCCGAAAGAGACGCAACTATACAGGTTGTAATAGATAAGATAGGGCAGCTTTTAAAGCAGCATAAGATAAAAGCGGCTATTTCTGGACGTTCTAAACACTACTATTCTATATATGCAAAAATGAAGCGTCAGAATGTTGCTTTTCATGAACTGTACGATATTTCTGCCGTAAGAGTAATTGTGGATAGCATAAACGAATGCTACGAAGTTCTCGGTATAATACACTCACAGTTTAAACCGATACCGGGGCGTTTTAAAGACTATATTGCAATGCCCAAAAGCAATATGTATCGTTCTTTACATACATCAGTACTGGGACCTAAGTCAAAACCGATAGAAGTTCAAATAAGAACTCACGAAATGCATCAGGTTGCAGAATACGGTGTCGCTGCGCACTGGAAATACAAAGAAAAAGGCTCTCAAAAAGCCAATGCTGATACTGATATAAAATTTTCATGGATGAGAAAGCTTGCGGAAATGGAAAAAGATGTATCCTCTGCAAGTGAATACGTAGAAAGCGTAAAGCTCGATTTATTCTCCGATCAGGTCTTTGCTTTTACACCGATGGGAGACGTTATAGATTTGCCCAAAGATGCAACACCAGTTGATTTTGCATTCCGAATACATACGGATGTCGGTTTTAGAATAACAGGAGCACTTGTTAACGGAAGAATATGTCCTTTGAGTACAAAACTGCATAATGGCGATATCGTTGAGATTATGACATCAAAAACCCCTGCTCCAAGGCTTGATTGGTTAAATTTTGTTGTTACAAAACTTGCCCAGTCTAAGATTAAACAGTGGTATAAAAAGAATAAACGTGAAGAGCATATCACAATCGGTCATAATATGCTTGAATCTGAAATCGGAAAATCCAAACTTGATGAGCTTGTAAAAACTCAAGAATTAAAGCAAATAGCCGAATCAATGAATTATTCATGTGTAGATGATTTACTTGCTGCGCTTGGATATGGTGAAACTACGGTAAATAAAATAACAAACCGTATGAAAAAATCCGATGATGATTCGGAACAGTCAATTGTTGCTCATACTAAAACAAGAAAATCTAAAAACGATATTGTTGGGCTAGAGGGTATGCTTTATTATTTTGCAAAATGCTGTACACCTGTGCCGGGTGAACCTATTGTTGGTGTCGTTACAAGAAGCAAGGGGGTGTCAATACACAGAGTAGACTGTGCATCTTTGGACAATGTTCCCGAAGAACGAATGATAGACATAAAATGGGCAGATAAAGGCCTTAATAAAACGTATGTCGCATCTATAAGAATAGATGTTCAGGATAAAATGGGTATTTTAAAAGACATTATGATAGAGCTTACCAATTGCAATACAAACATTGCGTATGCAAATATAAAGTCTAATCCGGCAAAAAAAATCGGTATCATTGAGATGGGTATAGAAGTTGATAATATTAACCGCTTAAAAGGCGTTATATCTAAACTTCAATCAATACCTGAGGTTATTTCTGTAAAACGTATTCAGGGCTCAGCCAATATCAAAACTGAAAAAGCAGTTGTTCCTAAAAAGAAAAAATAGTTATTAGCATAAAATATACATGCTTTTAAAGTAAATGTAAATTTTTATTAAATTTACGATTAAAATAGTAAACATTTTTTCAATAATGAATTAATATACATGTACAAATCCCCAAATCTCCTCCCAAGATTATGAAGTATAAGCTGCAACGCAGCTTTTTTTTTACAGTAAAGGTAGTAAAATATTAAAATGTATAGTATAATTAATCAAAGGAAAATAGAAAATTGTAACAATAATTTAATAATTTTATGTAAATATGACAATTTTTTATTGTCCCAAGACTTTTACATAGTATGTAAGTAATAAGTTCTTTGGAGTGTGTTAAATGATACAAGCTACTACATCTATTAATTGTTCACCAATCAAACCATCATTTAAAAAGAATCAAAATAATGCTGCATTGATGGCTGATGCTGCAGAAATTATTAAATCTACAGATTTAAAAAATCTGGATGAAGATAAACTGCAAGATTTAAAAGGTATTGTTGAAAGAATAGAAGTCAATCCTGACAGTAAAGTTCAAGGTCCGTTAAAGACTTTTGCGTTATCTTTAATTACTCTTGCTACTGGTACATTGCTTTCCCGTGGTACAGCAAGCAAAGGTTTTTATTTAATTAAAGATAAAGCACTTGTTCAAAAATTATTTAGCAAAATGGGCACAAAGCTTGCTGATTCTACCAAATTTATTGAAGGCAAGGCTGCTGTTGCAGATACAATGGGAAGATTTAAAAAATATTCCTATAAAGCGTTAAATTACTTAATGGATAAAACAAATAAATATTCTGAAAAAGGTGTTAAAGCAGCAAAAGATTCAGCTGAATTTCTTACCCAAAAGGCAGAAAATCTTACAAAGAAAACAGTTCAGACAGTTGGTTCTGCTGTAGGTCTTACTACGACAGGTGCAGCTCTTTCTGTTGATAAAGATGAAAATGGTAAATCCGATATGCTTGAATTCAGAGAAAAGAAAAAAGAACAAAAAGCGGTTATTGATTTAGCATCAGCTGTTCTTGATGTTCTTTAATCTATAATTCTATTTCGTTAAAAAATGTGATGCTCAACAGCATCGCATTTTTTATGTTAATTTATTATTATGAATAATGATAAATTTAAAATAAAATTTATTGACTGTAGCAAAACTAATCTTATAGAAATAGGTTTTGATAACTCATATTTAAATAACGCATTAAATAAACATAAATTTAAAACTATTAAAATACACGGATTAAATTGTGCTCAGGCTAATATTCTAAAACAAACAGCATTATCATCTGGAACTGATTGCTCTGTTCACAGAGAAGTTATAACAGGGAAAATACAACATTCTGACTGTATATTAAGCGGCACAATTAGCCAATTTCAAAAAATTGCAGAAAAATTGAAATTTCAGCCGTTGAAATTATCAATTCTTGGTGAACAAATTAAAGATATACTTAACCAAAATCTGCCGGAGACAATTATAAGAGATATTGCAATTGACTGGTTAAAACGTCCCTATATAATGGGTATACTAAATGTTACGCCTGATTCATTTTCTGATGGTGGAGAATACAATACAATTGAAACAGCAATGAATCATTATAACAAAATGATAGAACAAGGCGCAGATATTATAGATATAGGCGGAGAATCAACAAGGCCTTATTCAAATAAAATTTCTCCTGAAGAAGAAATAAAAAGGGTTGTCCCTGTAATAAAAGAAATTCGCAAACATGATAAGAATACAATAATCAGTATTGATACGAGAAATGCAAAAACAGCAAGAGAAGCAATTTGCTCAGGTGCAGATATAATAAATGATATATCTGCTATGGAATGGGATAATGAGATGCTTCCACTTGTAAAAGAGCTTAAATGCCCTGTCATATTGAATCATTCGAGTGCTGCACCTGACACAATGCAGGATAATACACAGTATACAGATGTTGTAGATGAAATTTATGATTATTTTCAAAAAAAATTAAATATCGTATATGAAAACGGAATAGAAAAATCACAAGTTATTATTGATCCCGGCATTGGCTTCGGTAAAACAACACAGCAAAACTATGAAATTATAAAAAGAATTCAAGAATTTAAGACTCTTGGCTGCCCGATTTTAGTCGGGCATTCGCGCAAAAACTTTTTAAAAGAAACAATTTTAAGCGATAATAGAGAAAATCTTGACGTTGCTACCATGATAGTTTCACAAAAATTAATTGAAAATAAGGTAAACATAATTAGAGTGCACAATGTAAAAGAACACAGAATGCTCTTAAATATATGTAAATCACTTTTTTAGATTGTTAAAAACCTCATCGAAAGACTCAATAGGTGTAAATTTATATCCGCAGTTTTTACCCAGTTCCCCGCCCATCATAAATATTGCTTCTACCGGATATCTTCGGCAAATCCCTGGTCTTTTTTTATGAATTTTACACTTATTTGTTTCTTTATCAAGATTTTGGCATTCAAAAATAAGCCCTATGTCGTCTTTTCCAATAACCTTCAAATATGTATAAAACGGGTGTAAAAGCTTTAGTTTATTGAATTCTTCTTCACTTTGTACAACATTTCTAACGTGCCTGACATAAATCTGTTTGCAGCATTCACCGCAGCCTATACAATGTCCGCTTCTATAGTATTTTCGACCCAGAATATTTTTATAAAAAATTTTTTTTAGAAACTTAAACACCGAATTGTTCTCTTGCAACAATAATACGTCTGCACTCTGCTTTGCACTTCATTGCATACATAATTTCTTTTGTATGCCCCTGCCCCAGCAACATGATTCTATCACAAACTTCAACACAGGCATGGAGTTTTTTTCTGTTCATTAAGTCAGGAATTTGATTGTATAAAACATTTATAACAAACGGTTCTGGATTTGCAAATATTTTATACTTGTCAATCAATTGTTGTATATCCGGATTCTCGGATTCGGAGAGAATCAGATAATTTTCATACTCATCAATAGCCAACTCATAATCATTGTCCTTTTCAGATTCTTTGGCTTTTTGTAAATGCGAATCTATAATTTCTGGATCTTTTAAAACAAAAGCAAGAGATGATAATTTTGATTTTACTTTTGAATAATATGAAGTACCGTCAGGTAAAACATCTAAAGCTCTCTTGTAATATACATATGCATATGAATTTTGCCCTAAAATAGAATATAGATTTGCTATTTCCAACAACATTTTTGCTGTATGAGGATAATACAAATAAACAAGCAAATAAAATTCTAGTGATTTTTCATAATTTTTGTCAAAGTAAAAAATTTCAGCGATATTAGCATAAATTGCAGGTAAATTAGCATATGTTGCAATCATTTTTAAATAAAGAGCCGCAATAGATTTTAAATCTTTTTTTAACTTATATTCTTCAACTTTTTTTGCATAAAATTCTACTTTTGCTGTTAGACTGGCTAATGCGTGTTTTATTTTGTGATATTCAGGGGACTTTGTGCTTTTTTCATATAAAAGATATTTTTCAAAATATTTAGTTGCTTTGATTCTGCTGTTTTTTCTGTTATAGGCATTTGCAAGGTTTAAGTTTACTGTCGGGTTTTCAGGCATAATGGTACATGCAAGATGCCAGTTGTATATAGCTTCATTTAAATTACCGTCTTTGTAATATTCGTTGCCGATATTTATATAGGCTGTATACTCAAGCGGAGAAATTTCAACAGCTTTCTTCCAGTGTGAGATTGCTTTATTTTTATCATTTAAACTCCTGTAACAATTTCCTATTAACACGTGACCAAATGCTGTAGAGTTAATTTGTGAGTCATTTTCAGCAAGTGATAGTGCTTCAGAGTATCTGCCTGTTGTATAAAACTCATAAACCCGTTTTATTTTGTCAGCAGAAACACTCTCTCCATCATCAAAATCTACGGCAGAAAGACCCATCGCATTATTAATATCTGTGTTTTCCATACTTTACCTAATCAAAAACTTAGTTAAATAAGTCTTTTAAAAAAGTTTTATTAGAAAAAATACCTTCTATTAATGTGTTTTCAAAGTCATTATCAGGAACTTCGAAAACATTTTGTAAAACAAGTGAATTGTGACTTAAATTGTCTGGATCAGACAATGCTAAAGCCGTAAACTTTCTTATATCAAGGTCTTTTTGATATAAATTAAACGCCTCACTGGAAATACTTGTTTCATCGATTAGAAGATTTTTATCTACGTCCGAGTATGGATTTTTTTTATCAGAACTTATTTTTTCAATATTTGTATTTTGAATAAAGTTCTTGTTAATCAAATCCTGACCGGAAAGTCTATTTAACATATACTTCTCTCCTCATAATAATATTATTAATATTCTCAATCATATTTCCACTATCAATGGATTAATTTTTATTAACCACATGGTTGATAGGCTAAGATGCAGAAAATAGCTTAATAAGTTAAAAATCACACATCTGCTGTAGTTGTTTCTTAAGTATATAAATATTATAATATCCCCAAAGGGAAATTGAATGGCGTCAATAGTTGATTCAATAAGATCAGTATATCAAGATAACTATGCCCTGCTTAAGCTGGGTATATTCAGCTATATAATTTATATGTTATATAGTTTGATTGTATCATCTGACTCTTTTAATCTAATTAATTTTTTAATGTATATTATTTCTCTTTATATTTATCTCGGCTTCTCATGTATAATTATAAGCAACCGTATAAACCAGAGAATCAGATCGCTGCCTACATTTAATATTCCGGTATTTATATCAGTGGCAACGAAAGCTTTTACAATATCGATTCCTTATTTGATAATTGGATATTTTGTTGTAAATTTTGTGGTTGGTTTATTTAATTTCGAAGGAGTTCCTCAACTTATTGCAATATGGATTATAAGATTTTTCATTTTTTCAATTCTGGTTACTTCGCTTATAAGTTTTTCAACAAAATTTAACCTTAAAGACGGTCTGAATTTTTCTGTAATAATGAGCGGTCTTGCTGATGTTCTGGTTTATACAATTGTAAGCCTCCTTTTAGTTGCGATTTATTCAATTTTTGTAGTTACTCCTACTTTGTATCTTCTTTATTCTTTTTTTGATATTGGTCCATTATTCAAATATGCTTCAGTATTTTTTGTAACAGTAAACATTGCATTTTTGTCAGATTACTGGGGGCAATTACATTTCGATATCGAAAGTAAAAACAACTATTATTAGCCCTTTTGTTTTACCATTTCCCTCAATTTCTTTAACTGATCTCTAATTTCTGCCGCTCTTTCAAAATCAAGTACTTTGGCCGCAGAATGCATGTCTTTTTCAAGTTTTTGTATAAGCTTAGGAATATCTTTGACGCTGAGATTCATCTCAACCATTTCTTCAGCTACAATATCTTCTAAGTTTCTGTAGCTTGAAACGAGCTGAAGAAGATTGTTTTCAACAGGCTTTTTAATTGTTTTTGGAATGATATTATGCTCTTTATTGTATGCCATTTGAATCTGACGTCTTCTGTTAGTCTCTGATATGGCTGCATCCATACTGTCAGTAATTTTATCAGCGTACATAATTACTCTGCCTGTAGCATTTCTCGCAGCACGTCCGATAGTCTGGATTAAACTGGTTTCAGAACGCAAAAAACCTTCTTTATCCGAATCCATGATAGCTACAAGAGAAACTTCCGGTATATCAAGCCCCTCTCTTAAAAGATTAACACCAACAAGTACATCAAAAGTACCTAAACGTAAATCTCTAAGTATTTCTACACGTTCAAGCGATTGGATTTCACTATGGAGATATCTGACTTTTACACCCATCTGATTCATATATTCCGTCAAATCCTCTGCCATTCTTTTGGTAAGGGTTGTTATAAGAACCCTTTCATTCTTATCCGTAATTTTTTGAATTTCAGAAATTAAATCATCAACCTGATTTTCGGTCGGTCTTACTGATATTTCAGGATCAACAAGTCCTGTAGGACGAATAATTTGTTCTACAATCTGATCGGAAATACTTCTTTCAAATTCTGCAGGTGTAGCAGAGATAAAAATTTTCTGATGTACTCTTGACCAGAATTCTTCATCTGTTAAAGGTCTGTTGTCTTTTGCACAGGGAAGTCTGAATCCGTAGTCAATTAAAACATCTTTTCTTGCGGCATCCCCTCTGCACATACCTTTTAACTGTGGTATTGTAACGTGTGATTCATCTATTACAAGAAGGAAATCTCCTTTAAAATAATCTATCAAAGTTTTGGGCGGAGTTCCGGGAGCACGTCTTTCAATAATTCTGGAATAATTTTCAATTCCTGAACAATATCCCATTTCTTTTATCATTTCTATATCGTATTTTACACGCTGCTCGAGTCGCTGTGCTTCGACAAGTTTGTTCTGGGCATAAAGTTGTCCAAGCCGCACTTTTAATTCTTCTCTTATAAGCCTTATTGTTTCTTCTTTGTCATCTTCATCAGAAAGATAATGCACTGCCGGGAACAGTACAACTTCAGCCGGAGTTTCCAGAACTTCGCCTGTTACATTATCTATTCTTGTTATCTTTTCGATTTCATCGCCGAAAAAGCTTACTCTTGTAATTATTTTTTCATAAGAGGGCATAACCTCGACAAAGTCGCCTCTGGCTCTGAAATTTGCTCTGTCAAGTTCTAAATCATTTCTTGTATACTGCGCAGCTACCAGATGATGCAGTAGGTCGTCTCTTTCCATTTGTTGTCCGACTTTAAGTGTAACAGAACCCTTGTAGTAGCTTTCCGGAGAACCTAAACCATAGATACAGCTTACAGAAGCTATTACGATTACATCATTTCTTGTATAGAGGCTTCTTGTGGTGTTATGGCGTAGTCTGTCAATTTCATCGTTGATTGTAGCAGATTTTTCAATAAAAGTGTCAGTTCTCGGTATATAGGCTTCCGGCTGGTAATAATCATAATAACTTATAAAATATTCAACCGCATTGTCCGGAAATAATTCTTTAAATTCATTATAGAGCTGTGCCGCAAGAGTTTTGTTGTGAGCAATTACGAGTGTAGGCTTTTGAATCCTTTCTATTACATTTGCAATCGTAAATGTTTTGCCTGACCCCGTAATACCAAGCAGAGTTTGTGCATCACAACCGGCATTTAATCCGTCTACGAGTGCATCAATTGCTTTTGGCTGGTCTCCTGCAGGTTTATGAGGTGAAACGATTTTGAACTTTCTTTCCATAATAATATATTAACACTAACTAAAAAATGACAATATTAACCCTGAAAATACCCGGCTGTTATTGTTTTGATTTTGTATCTTTTGTATAATCAAAAATACATAGAGACTTAAAGGAATAAATAATGTCGAATAATACAGTTGCGGGTGCATTGGTTAAGGCACAACAATTCGAAGATGAAGATAAATTTGAGCAGGCTTATGAATGCTATAAATATGCACATGAGCTTGATAAAAATGATACGGAGGTTTTACAAAGACTTGCAGTTTGTGCTCAAATGCTTCAGCACAATGACGATGCAATCGGATACTGGAAATTATTTATGACATTAAAACCGGAAGATCCGATTTCTTATAATCAGCTTCTTGATTTGTATTTTCATGACTATAAGTATGAATATTATATGACAAGAGCAAAACTAAAAACCCTTGAAAACAGACTTGCTCAGGCAACTGACGATTACAAAAAGGCAATAAGCAATACAACGGAGGAAAAAGAAATTATTTCGGCCAGATATTTACTGGCTCAAACATATCAAATTTTAAACAAACCTCTGCAGGCTATTGACGAATATTTAAAAATTTTGGACTATGACCACAATGAAAATGTATATCTGTCATTGGCCGGATTATACTATGCAGAAGATAAACAGGCAGCACTTGATATGCTGCAAAGAGCAATTAAAGAGTATCCTGACAGCTCAGCGGTTAAAGAATTTTTATGCAAAGTATATCTTGCTCTTGGTGATTATGAAAACGCAGAAAAATATGCAGTAAGCATATTTAATAAAATTAAGGCTATGCTTATGCAGGAAAAGAACGAAGCTGCATTTGAAGAGCTGCAAAGACTTTCCGACAAAGATAAGCAGGATATCAGCTACAGTGCATTGATGGCGGAGTATTATTACAACATCGATGATAATGAAAATGCACTTAAATGGATAGATTCATTTGAAAAGATGAATCCGGATAATCCTTTGCCTTATCAGATGCGTGCGCTTGTATATGAGAAACAAAATGATGAGTATAATTCTCATTTCAATTGGGGTAAGTATTATATTAAGAAAAACAATTATGAGCTTGCACTTGATGAATATTTGAATGCATATAATACAAATTCACAAAATGTTGAAGTTATAAAAGAGTTAATTAATTTGTATTCATCAATGAATGACAATTTTGCGTGTGCGGAATTCTGCGAAAAGCTGGTTAATATTGAAAAAGATGATGTTGCAACATTAAAGAGACTCGTAAAATTCTATGAAGAGCAGGGATATGAAGATAAGGTGATCGAATATCTTTATGCACTGGCTGAAATTAACCCAAAAGATTATGAAACATTGCTCCGCTTGGCAAAACATGCTGAAAATTCAAGACGCATAGACGATGCTGTTGAATACTATCAAAGATATTTGAAATATGCGCCAAATTCTGATGAAAAAGAAGACATAAGAAAAAGAGCAGATATGCTGTCAACAGGCGAAATGATAGAAGAACAGGGGCTTCTGGATAAGATTCTGGGATTCTTCTCAAAAAAATAATAAAAATATTGACAGCATATATTTATTTAGTAATATAGTTATACACTCTTGGAACTCAACAGTGATATGAGACAAGCTTCATCAAGGAAGCGCGGTGAAAACAAAATATATGGTGCGGGTTTTTAGCTCAGTTGCCTAGTGAGGTTTACCTCACGAATACAGATAAAGCTTCCCAAGGAAGCGCAGTGAAAACAGAATATACGGTGCGGGCGTTTAGCTCAGTTGGTAGAGCGCTTCCCTTACAAGGAAGATGTCGGGAGTTCGAGCCTCTCAACGCCCACCATATTGAAAATAACACTGTTGAACATTGGTTTGACAGTGTTTTTTACTTCTATTGTTAGGTTTTCACCATCCCACAAAAAGTGTGAGGTAAGTAATTTTAACAGAATGCGTTTTTGTT